>NZ_SDIK01000077.1 GCF_008016795.1 Prevotella brunnea | reverse complement strand
ACAACTCTCGTTCATGATACATCAGGGAGTTCATGATTAATGACTGAAGGGTAACAAAACCCTCGCTGCTGCTTGTGTAATTCGAAAGAATTTCCGAAATTTGCGAATGTGTAAGTTTCATTTTTTTCTTTTTTATGGTTTACAAATACAAAGATAAGAAAAAAGGAGCTTACACACTTTTATAGGACAGTACCGGTAATGCCAAACAGACGCTTGACAGCGAACATTCGCCCCGACCATCACCATGAAATTATATTACAAAAACCACGTCCGAAATGCACTTCGTAATCTATTGATAATGAGAATGATATTAATTGCGATTTAAAAGCTAAGCTTTTGCACAGCAATACATGACCTTTTGTATTGTAAAAGGTAAGCTTTTGGAAAGTGAAAGCTAAGCTTTGGATAGATGAATGAAGAAAATTTAGGACATTATTGATTTCTCCCATATTGGCGGGAAGAACTTTTGTGTTTTCAATGCTCCAAAAATAAAGAATATGCTTGTCTTTTGTCTTGCCCGGACAGGTGCAGGTACTGATATGAGTTCATAGTGCATGATTTTTGGAAACTGCTTTTTTCGCGAGGTTGATCAGTGCATGGCGAAACAGCGACATGAAGTTTATATGCCATGACTACCGAACTCCCACAAGCCTCAGTTATCCAAAAGTGGTTTGAAACAAGGTTCTCAATGGAAAGGTCATGCTTAGAATAAAACGCGGTAAAGTTAGTAAATCACTGAATAACAAGCATATATAATTGAACATTTCTAATGTCTTTAGAACTAAAATGGTTTATAACGACCGATTTTGTTTTATAAAAAAAAACAGAATATCCTTAATATCATGGGCTATTCTGCTTTTTCTGTCGAAGCCCTAGTCGTTGTCTTCTACAATTTCGGCTTCTTCTATTTTTTCTTCAGCGTCTATTTTTCTCCCGGTTACAATCTTATTCTCTTCTATCTTGTCATAAGCCTGTTTCATTTGGTAAATCTTTATGACATTTAAAAGTTCCACAACCCCATAAAATATCAGACACCAACCTATTATCTTTAGTGGAAACGTTGCTGCTTCTATTGGCTTGGCAATCACTAAAATTCCTATTCCCAAGGTGATGATGGGAAAGCACCAATAAAGAATCGGTACATGGGCATACATCTTGGCACGAGCAAGATTCATGAATTGATTGATGGAGGCGAGGATGAGTATAGCGGCTAAAATGTAAACAACCCATTTAATGAAATCTCCCGGCATCATTGCTAAAATGATTCCTAAAACAGCGGAACCAACACCTACAATCGGGAAAATAGGTTTTCGGAGACTTACATTCTTCTCAGAAACATTTTGTGAAGCAGCTTTATCATACTTGTTTTTCTCGATATAATAGAAGATACAAGAGAATAATCCTGAAATTAAAAACAATCCACCAATAGTTATGGTCATCCATCTCATGGTTTCTTCTCTATATCTTATCAGCAAAAATCCTATGATAATGGCAATGATTGCCCGAATAATTGAACTTTGAAATATCTTCATAATTAAATGGTATTGGAATGGCGTGAGGGATTTCCCCGCCAAGTTTGATACAAAAGTACAAAAAAATCTCAACTTTCAACTTTTCCTACTTATATTTTATTACTTTTGTTCAAAAAATACATTCCATGACAACATTATATTTAGTGCGCCACGGGGAGACCTTCGATAACGAAAGGAAAATCATGCAAGGACAAACTCCCGGAAAATTGAATGCTAAAGGAATCCTCCAAGCACAAAAATTGTCTGATGAATTGTCTTCAAGGCATTTTGATGCCTTTGTATCGAGCGATTTGCAGAGGAGCGTTGAAACTTGTGAGATGATAGCCGAGCCACATGACAAAGAGGTTGTAATTACTCCCTTATTGCGCGAACGCGACTGGGGAAGCTTCACCGGAAAATATATTCCTTCTTTGGCAAATCTTAATGATCCGTCAAAATGGCCTGCCGATATTGAATCTTTGGATGCTCTTAAAATCCGTGCTTTGCACTTTCTTAATTGGTTAAAAGAGTCATTCCCGAACCAACACGTATTGGCGGTTGGTCATGGTATCATCAATAAAGCCATTCAAAGCGTTTATTTTCAAAAGCCAATGAATGAAATTAAAGTAATGATCAATGCAGAAATTAGAGTTTTGAAGTTGCGCTAATCGTCTTGATTGCTCTAATCGACGATTGATTATAAAAGAAACTTATAAAAACTTTGCTGATGAAACGTAAGTATCTAACGCGAGATTTTTTACTCGCATCATTTCCAACAAAAAAACCGCCTTACTCATCAGCGAGTTTGGCGGTTCGATCTAATTTCTAACAGTCTAATATTTATAATTCTAAAAAATCTATAAATCAAAAATGAAAGGAGAAGTCAGCACCAATCTGGAACGGATTACCCTGCTGCGCAAAAGTATATTTTGTACCGGTAGTGGAACTTTGCACCGCAAAAGTGTTAAACTTTGTATCGGTCAGGTTGCGAATCCAAAGATTCACATGCATCGGACCAAAGTCGGCATCAGCATGTACTCCTAATGTCGCATAAAAATTCTGTGCTACGGTATTCAGGTTGTCCCAATAGGTTCTGCCTTGTGCCGACAAATTGGCACCGACAGTCACCGCGCGAAGATGGAACTTATTGGTTGGATCCAACAAGGCTGCGGGATCAACGTCTAAGCGGTAATCTGCATTTGCAGCCAATGTATGCTGTGGCACGAAAGGCACTTTGTTTTTCTTGTAATCAACAATACCAGCCTTGGTTGAATCTGAATATTCATCAAAACGAGCACTTGTGAAACCGTAACTTAAAGTATAGGACAACTTGTCCTCCAGAGCCTTACCATATACCGAGGCCTCAATACCGCATGAGTGGCTGCGACCTGCATTAGTCATCATACGCCCGAATCCATAGTTTCCTGCCATAACAGATAGCTGCTGATTTCGAATCTGCATATAATAGGTTGCTACATCCAAATGCACCTGACCACCAAATAAATTCAGGTGAGTTCCTATCTCATAATTCCAACTTGTCTCCGGCTTGTACTCGATTGTTCGGGCAATGTTTGCATAATATGCCTCGTCGTGCTGAATATCTAGGTCCTCTAACTGCTTTTTTGAGGCTTTTGAAATCTCAGTCTGCAACACATCAGAAAACATTTGGAAATTATATCCTCCAGCCCGATAGCCCTTCGCCCAAGATGTATAGACGTTGCTTCCGTTGTTGAGGCGATAAGTCAGGCCAATCTTGGGAAGGAACTGATTAAAATGATTACTTTCATGATGCGACAGCGATGATGTTATGGTTGGAGAGACATGCACGCCTAAGGCATTCTCATCCATTAGGACACGGGCCGACGTCGCATAGTCGATAGCTACCTGCGAATAGTCGTAACGAAGTCCCAGTGTTGCGACAAGATGATCAGTGATGTCAAAATTGCTTTCATGATATACACCCAAATTAAATGTTGGTGTTTGAAAGATGCCAGGTATAGTCTGCATATTAACTTTGATCGTACACCCACCAGCAGCCTTGATCATTGCGGCAACCTGAGCCAAGGCCTTCTTCATAGCCTCGTCAAGAGGCATTCCGGCATTTACGAGTCCTTCGGCAATTCGCTTGGCCATGGAATTAAGCATTCCTGTGTAGGCATAATTCGTTATCACATTGGAGAGATAATCATTCATCCCCTTGTTGAAATATACTGGTCCATCTGTTCTCAGCCACTGGTATGACCCGAAAGCGCCGAATGTCCAATGCCACCTGCTGTTATGCTTGTTCTTGATTGTCAATTCCTCTGTCAATGAATTCTGATGCTGACGTTGTTCAAGGTGCATGAAATCCTGCGGCAAATAGTCGATATCCATCATCATATAATCGTTGAGGAACTGCCAACTCAACATTGAGTTCAGCACGAAGGAATTGCCATTGTATTTGATGCCAACTCCTGTGTTTAGCATATTCCTGCGATAGTTGCTTTGTCTATTTTGGCTGGGGGCTTGCGTTCCGGGTTTCAACCGATAATAAGGAGATGTGATATCAGCTTCTGCAATCTGTTCTTTACTCACAATCTGTCCATAAGGAAATCCGTTTTGCCTAACATATTGATAATCCGCGATGAAACTAAGGTTCAACCGATTGGTTGGGTTCCATAACAAACGCCCTTTCCCCCCAAACTCATTGAACAAGTCGGCATGCTCGCCATTGAATTGGTTGCGGAAAAAGCCGTTCTGCCCATTGTAGAAAGCCGACAACGCATAAGCAGTCTTATTGTTCAGACGGTCATAATGCCCCACTTCAACTTCACGCCGGAACTTATTTCCGACACCGAGTTTCAAATCGGTTCCGCGATATTCAAATGGATTTTTCCCATAGAGTCGCAACAATCCGCCCTCCGTATTCATCCCATACAGTGTGCCTTGCGGACCCAACAAAACATCAACACGATCTACATCGTAAGTATGGAAGTTGAACGCGCTCTTGCTTTGCAATGGTATTCCGTCAATATAAATACCCACAGCGGGAGAATTGACGCGCGAGCCTATACCGCGTATATACATTGAAGACGTAAGCCGGCTGCCATACTGTGGCATTGTGAATGACGGAACAAATGCCGACAATTGCCCGAGATCTTGTATGTTCAAGTTCTTCAGTTGATTTCTACTGAAAGATATGCTACTCAAAGACTGCTGACGAAGGCGAAAAGCCTCCTTAGGCTGATCGTAAACATATACTTCCTCTATATCATAAACTTTCGAGGAGTCATTCACAGTTACGTCGTCTGCCGCAAGTAAAGGACTCGTCAACAACGAGAAACACAAGCATGTAAAAAGAGTTTTCTTCATTATTTTCATCAAATGGATGATTAAATCATGTTCAACGGTTGCAAAGGTATATATAAAAAAACAAACACGCAATCCTTATTAATGATGAATATCAAGCAATTCATTCATTGATGATTCCACAATTGGGACATCTTCCTTTCCTGTGCAAGCGTGCTCCACAATTTCCACATAGATAAGTGTCGCTATGACGACGCAACCAAACCGATACCGAATAGTAGATATACACAAGGAGGAGGACATAGCCTATATAATATAAAGTAAGAACCGAGAACACGATGTAGTTCACGGCACAGACGGCTCCCAGTCCACACATATACCAAAAAGCATCGCCCGATTTTAGTAAACGACGCACATCGTCAATCACCGCGATGGAGATTATCAGCATTGCCCACACCAACAAGAGAAAGATATTAAGCAAGAGGGGTTGTGAGAAAGGATTGAGCGAAGGATGAAAATAGAACTCACGCCAAGTCTCGGGAGCGAATAGTTGTATGCTGGCATAGAACGTGGCAGATGCCGCTACGATGATGGCGAGGAGTGTGGGATAAAATGAGTTAATGTCGTTAAAGTGCACGATTTTGGCATTGCGCCTGAGTAGTTTACGCATCAGGTAGCCTACGGAAATAAGCGAGATGACTACCAAGAAAACCAACAGATGGACATTCGAGAAAATGGAGATGAACTGCGAAATAGGATCATCCGGATCAACCTTTTTCAGCAATTGCCCTTCTCTCACCCAACCGAAAGCGAGATCTTCTGTGGCAATCTGCACCCAAACGCTGTCGATACTGTCGTTGGGAATAACGCGAACATCCGCCACCGCCAACGATTTGCCCCGAGTTACGGCGAAGGAGTCGGTTTCCAAATTATTAACTGCCTCTTCCGGCTGTTGCCTGAGCAACAAGAGAGAGTCGGAACTCACCACGAAGTTGAAACCCGGAGAATAATGATGTTTCACCCTAAAAGCGAAAGAGTCCACACTGCTCGCAGTTCCGTGCCATTTAATGACATTGCCATCTTGTTGCTTCAACTTTAGAGAGTCGTGCTCGGGGAGGATACGTTTCGAGATTTGCGCTTCTTGCACACTATCGGGCAGATGAAAACTGGAGGGAGTTTTCTTGTGATAACAGCCCGACAGACTGCCAACGAGCAGCAACAAGACAATGAACACAATTCCGAAACGAAGCGTCCAAGGTTTTCTTATCTGTCCATGATACATATTGACAGGGTGTTTCATTGGCTTATAGGGCATAAATATTCATTTGACAATCTTTGCAATCGAACTCTAAGCGAAAACGTCGCTTATCGCCGAGTTCCAAATAGAGAGGCTCTTTCCATGTGGGCTTTTTGCCTCCGTGCGACACACAATAGCCCAATGAATATCGAATGCAATGGCGACATTGCATGAGCAGTGGTTCGGAACTTTCGTTTTTCTTCTCATCCAAGCACTCGAAAGCTTTGTCCGGATGTATCATACCTTGTCGCTCATAGAAGCTGGCGGCAGAGGAATTGGAGATGTTGTACAGATAAGGGTAATGTCTGTATTGCGATGGATTGAGATGGGTGAAATCAGCAACCCTTTTGTTTGCCTTGCTGTTCACATCCATCGGGATGTCGGATGGTTTCAGCGTGAGCGGTATCGCCGACAACCGCGCGATGGCTTTCCTTCTGAGTTTTGCCAGCCAACTGCTCGGAATGAAATATTGATCCACCTCATCTTCTATTTTCAACTCTTCACATACATAGATGGTGTCGCCCAACTTAGAAAGTTGTCGCAAGATGTTCTCTCGTTGCGGTTTCTCGGCTTTCTGATGTTCCAATTCTATCTCGGCACAGGTCTGTGGCTGCTTTCCAATGTTCTCCGACAAAGAAACAGAAAGTGAATAACCGGAGCGTGTTACACCTAATCTCATGCTGATAGGGATTCGTCTTTCTGCCGTCTTGCCACTTAATATCTTTTCAAAAGCCTGATCTTGATTTCTGTAAAGTGTTGTTCCTGCTCGCAACGCTTGTGGCATTTTATATGGAAAGAGGCGATTGCCCACAACTCTGTTCACTCTGAAACCTTCCAAAACGGCTTTTGCGCCACCATCGGCAGATGGTTTGCAGATGAAGCACAACCCATCGCCATTGGCAAAACTTGATATCCCCGATACGTTGAAGGAATCGCGACGGACTTCCTTCACAGTCCCAACAAATTCTCCCGGTGCCTTAGGGGTGTTCGGTGAGAAAATATTCCTTTGGCGTCCATTAGCGAAATAATCGGTATAGCCACGATTGAACGTCTTGTCAAGATTGGGAGTGAACGAATAATCCACCTTGCCGTATGAAGCTCTTTGAAACTCTTGGGGATGCTTTGCGATAATGTCGTTGAGCCTTTGATTATAGGCTGCCACCACATTCTTCACGTAATTTACATCCTTCAGTCTGCCCTCTATCTTGAACGAACAAGCTCCGGAACGCATTAAAGACTCCAGATTATCAATTTGACACATATCCTTCAGCGATAAGAGATAGCGTTGTTGTTCTATCAACTTCCCATTCGCATCTTTGAGATCAAAAGCCATTCTACAGAACTGTGCGCATGCACCTCGGTTGGCAGAACGTCCGAAACAATATTGCGAAGCATAACAAATTCCACTATAACTCACGCAGAGCGCACCATGAACAAATACTTCCAGCTCCATATCGGGAGCAACCTGATGAATAGCGGTTATTTCCTTCACCGATAATTCTCGGGCAAGTACCACCCGATTGAAACCTAACGCGTGCAACCAAGCTGCTTTTTCCGGTGTTCGCGTGTCGCATTGCGTACTCGCGTGAAGCGCGAACTTGTTTCCATAGCGTTTTCTACATTCACTGAATAAGCCCATATCCTGAATAAGCAACGCATCAACACCGGCTTTTGCCAATTCATCAATGAGCAGCAACATATCGTTTAGTTCATTTTCATAGATAATCGTATTGACCGTAACGTGCACCCGCGCACCAAACCGATGGGCGTATTCGCAAAGCTTTCGAATATCTTCGACATTGTTACCGGCAGCTTGCCGCGCGCCAAACTGAGTCGCACCGATATATACGGCGTCCGCTCCATGGTCAATGGCAGCCATTCCACATTCAAGGTTTTTTGCCGGTGCAAGCAGTTCTATCGTTTGCTTCATTCAAGTTCAGTTCTTTCCAACTTAAAACGTTTCAATATAGAAAATCTTCACAAAGATAAGCATTTTCAATAACTTTGGCAAATAAGAATAACATTAAAATGATTATAACTGTCCTTGAATGTTACTCCGCAGAGTCAACCAGCAAGT
>NZ_SDIK01000007.1 GCF_008016795.1 Prevotella brunnea | reverse complement strand
GACGAACAACTCTCGTTCATGATACATCAGGGAGTTCATGATTAATGACTGAAGGGTAACAAAACCCTCGCTGCTGCTTGTGTAATTCGAAATAATTTCCGAAATTTGCGAATGTGTAAGTTTCATTTTTTTCTTTTTTAAAGTTATCAAATACAAAGATAAGAAAAAAGGAGCTTACACACTTTTATAGGACAGTACCACCTTTTACATTGCAAAAGCTTAGCTTTGGAAAAGTGAAAGCTAAGCTTTGGATAGAGGAATAAAGAAAAATTTAGGACATTATTGAACTTTTCCCATATCGCCCAATTCTAATGAAACAAAGGGGTTATTCAATATCATCTGTTGGTTGTAAGTCAAGTTCTTTAGGGATGACTGGTTAGTAAATTGCTGAATAACAAACCTATATAATTGAATATTTCTAATGGCGGTCATTAGAAAAAACTAAAGATGTTTCTAATGACCGATTTGAGATAAAGGAATTCTCACTGCCATACGACACCAAGAGTTCCTAATGATAGATTTGAAATTACAGTATTTGGACTAAAACTCGCTTGTGAAATGAAATTTTATTTTTTTGAAATCTTGTTGCGCCATGGAAAGCACGTACCCGGAATCTGCCAAGAATACATCCCGCCCTTCGGTATCTTTCGCCATATATTGATATTTCCGCTTTTTGAAGTTTTCAAGTTCCTCGCTATTCTCTGCCTCAATCCAACAAGCCTTGTGTAGATGTACCGGTTCCCATCGGCATTTAGCGTTATATTCATGTTCGAGGCGATATTGAATGACCTCGAACTGCAATTGCCCTACTGTTCCGACAATTCTTCTGTTGTTGAACTGGTTTACGAATAGTTGCGCCACACCTTCATTCATTAGCTGCTCCAATCCTTTCATGAATTGTTTTGACTTCATGGGGTCGTCGTTTTCTATGTATTTGAAAAGTTCCGGAGAGAAACTGGGTAAGCCTCTAAAGTGAATTTTTTCTCCCTCCGTGAGCGTATCGCCAATTTTGAAAAGTCCTCCATTATCGGGTAGTCCCACAATGTCTCCCGGATATGCCTCATCCACAGTGTTCTTTCTTTGTGCCATGAACTGGGTGGGAGACGAGAAGCGAACAGTTTTGCCATTCCGCACGTGAAGATAAGGTTGGTTGCGTTGGAACTTCCCTGAGCAGACCTTGCAGAAAGCGATGCAACTACGATGATTAGGGTCAATGTTTGCCGTGATTTTAAAGATAAAACCGGTAAATTTTGTCTCTTTTGGTTCTACCGTGCGTTCTTCCGCCTTTGTAATGCCCGGACTTGGGGCTATCTCTACGAAGCAATCGAGCAACTCTTGTACGCCGAAATTATTGAGCGCGGAGCCGAAAAAGACCGGTGCGACATTGGCAGAGCGATAGTTCTCTACGTTGAACTCCAGGTAAACACCATTGATGAGTTCCAAATCGTTTCGGAGTTGTTCTGCAAAAGAATCGCCAACACGATTGTCCAACTCGTCTGAATTGATGTCCACTTCTACGGTTTCAGTAACTCTTTGTTTATTTGGTGTAAACAAGTTGAGCTTCTGTTCATATATGTTATAGACCCCTTTGAAGCGTTGCCCTTGACCGATAGGCCATGAAAGTGGACGAACTCCTATTTGTAGTTCTTCTTCCAACTCATCAAGTAAATCGAATGGGTCTCGTCCCTCACGATCCATCTTGTTGATAAAGATAATGACTGGCGTATTACGCATGCGGCACACATCCATCAGTTTGCGTGTTTGCATTTCCACACCTTTTGCAGAGTCAACAACGATGATGGCCGAATCCACGGCTGTCAGTGTTCGATAAGTATCTTCCGCAAAATCTTGGTGTCCCGGTGTGTCAAGTATATTCACTTTGTAGCCTTCGTAATCAAACTCCATCACAGAGGTGGAAACCGATATACCGCGTTGCTTCTCTATATCCATCCAGTCGGAAGTGGCCGTTTTGCGTATTTTATTGCTTTTCACGGCACCCGCCACTTGGATCTGACCGCCGAAAAGCAGGAATTTCTCCGTGAGTGTAGTCTTACCTGCGTCCGGGTGTGATATAATGGCAAATGTTCTTCTGCGTTCTATTTCATTCATTGTGGTGTTATGCTTTGTTTTTTAAATTCTCCACACATCTTGTCAGGCTGTCCGTCCAATATGGGATTTTCGTATCGAATGTTTTTTTTATTTTTGTTTTATCAAAGACCGAGTATGCAGGTCGTTTCACCGGAGAGGGAAACTCCTCGCTGTGGCATGGCAGAATTTCACAATGCGTGTTGCCCATCAGCTCAGCTATCTTTTTAGCAAAATCATACCAACTGCATACTCCTTCATTGGAAAAATG
This sequence comes from Prevotella brunnea, assembly GCF_008016795.1. GTDB lineage: Bacteria > Bacteroidota > Bacteroidia > Bacteroidales > Bacteroidaceae > Prevotella > Prevotella brunnea. Next base: position 47,167 of record NZ_SDIK01000007.1, on the reverse strand, counting down.
GTAAATGCCCGTGTTTCCTTCGTATTTACCTTTCTCTACGATATCAAAAATAGCGTTTGCCAAATCCCGTGCGTATGTGGGTGTGCCACATTGGTCGAATACGACCTTTATCTGTTTTTTGGTTTCTATAAGATTTAGAATAGTCTTCACGAAGTTGTGTCCGTGTTCTCCATAAAGCCATGCAGTGCGAAGGATAATATATTTCCCACCTATGGCGCGGATTTTTTCTTCTCCGTGTAGCTTTGTAAGACCATAGACACCCGTTGGAGTTCCTTTTTGTTCCTCTGTACAAGGAGTATTGTACGGATCATTGCCAAAGACATAATCCGTACTGATATGCACCAAAAGTCCGTTCACTTCTTTCATTGCAAGAGCTAAGTTCGCGGGTCCATCGGCATTCAACTTCTCTACTATCTCACCGGCGGTTTCGGCTTTATCTACGTTGGTCCAAGCCGCGCAATTGACAATACACTTTATATTATTTTCTTTGACTGTTCGACGAACATCGTTCAAGTCGGTGATATCAACTTTGTTATAGCCATCGCAAATGTCGGTGAACAGATAGTTGTTGTTACTGTCTTTGGACACTTCCTGCATTGTTTTGCCCAGCATTCCGTTGGCACCCGTAACCAATATATTCATAGCTTTGTCATTATGTCCTTAAATTCGACTTTTGTCTTAACTGTATTCTTTTGGCTGTTATTTGTCTTCGAATACAAGTCCCTCTTGCTTGTCCTTGATGTAATAATCGGACAACATACCCAATAGTGTTGTAATCTCTTTGAGAGCTGCCGATGTCTCCTTGCTGATTTCTTTCTTCTGAAGCCGGAGCATCATGACGCCATAGAGCACGTCGAAGCATGTTTCCACCTCGCTGTGTCCAAGGTTGGCAGCTATTTCCTTGAGGTGCTTATCGTTCTTGATGGTCATGCGGTCGGCTACCTGTTTGGTTTTACCTCGAAGTTCCACGATGAAAGGCAGGACACGATAGTACTCTGCGGAATAGAATGGAAATTTCGAGGATGCCAACAGGCGAGCGTGTAGCTCTGTCAGGTCTTGCATGAGGATTTTATTAATTTGCAGATGTCCGCTTTCCCTGCATCCTTCTTGTTTCATCATTCTCACGAGATTGCCAAACCAATCGCTTTCTTCTTCTTTTTGCTCGGTAGTATATTGGAATTTGTTGATATATTCCTCCCGAATGCGCGTTAATGAACATCCGTAAGCGCGTATGATATCTTCTATCTGCCACATGTAAAGCAGATACTCCGCAATATTCTTTTTTCTTAATTCCTGTGCTACAAACATATTCTTGATTTTTTCCCAATGACATTAATAATATGAGGGAAGGTGGTAAAGGTTGAATAAGGTTCCAATGAGCATGATTAACGAAAAAAGTACAACCAGCGACCCAATCACCTTGTTGATAATCACTATGCCATTCACATCGAAAATGGCTCTTATCTTGTTTACCAGCCATGTTAGTCCGTACCACCAGACAAGAGCTCCTATGGGAATACAAGCAAACCCGACAATCATCTCAAAAGGGCGGGATGGCTGTACGAAAGCAAATTGCGCGTAAACAGCCATCAGCAACAAAATGATGAGAGGGTTGGAGAAAGTAACGAGAAACGCCGTGAACCCATTGTGGAAAAGCGTTCCTTTCGTTTTCCCACTCTTGTGTAATTTTCTTGCGGGATTTGAGATGAAACAATAGATGCCAAAAAAGAGAAGAACGATACTGCCTACTATCTGAAGGAAGAATTGATATTCGGGATTTTGCAAGGGCTCCATGATAAAACTCATTCCCAGTCCTACTATTAAGGCATAGATGAAATCGCTGATGGCAGCCCCTATTCCTGTAACAAATCCGTACCAACGACCTTTATTCAAGGTGCGTTGGACACACAAGATGCCTACCGGTCCCATGGGGGCAGAGGCAATAATACCGATTAAGATACCCTTGAAAATAAAATCGAGTATATCTATTTGGATTGGAAAAGGCATGCTCATAATTCGGATGCAAAATTGCAAAAATAATACGGAATAAGCAAATTTACTCAACAAAAGTTTGATGTATTCCACTTTTTTAATATCTTTGCCTGTGATAAACTAAACAAAAACGAATATCAAATGGATATACAAGAACAGAAGCCTTTCGTAATTGGATTGGATTTGGGAGCGACAAATTCTGTTTTCGGAATTGTTGATCAACGAGGGCAAGTGCTCGCTACGAACGCGATAAAAACCCAAGCTTATAAGACTGTTGAGGATTTTGTAGATGCCGGTGTCGAAGCCATGAAGCCCATTGTTGCTAAAGTTGGTGGAATAGGGCAAATAAAAGCAATGGGAATAGGAACACCAAATGGGAATTTCTATAAAGGAACCATTGAGATGGCACCGAATTTGTCGTGGGGGCATGATTGTGTTGTGCCTTTAGCAGAGATGTTCTCGAAGCGTTTAGAAGTTCCCGTCGGATTGACAAACGACGCTAATGCAGCGGCTATCGGTGAGATGCAATATGGAGTAGCCCGGGGCATGAAAAATTTTATCATGCTTACTTTGGGAACAGGTGTAGGCTCCGGAATAGTCATCAATGGTCAAGTGGTTTATGGCTCGGACGGTTTTGCCGGTGAGTTAGGTCATGTTACCATGGTTCGCGGAAAAGAAGGGCGATTATGTGGATGTGGTCGTACCGGTTGTTTGGAAGCATATTGTTCGGCAACGGGAGTGGCTCGCACCGCTCGTGAGTATTTGCAATCTTCGGATGAACCATCGGAATTGCGGAATATCATTCCCGAAGAAATAACCTCTTTGGATGTTTCCATTGCTGCGGGCAAAGGAGATAAATTGGCAAAACGAGTATATGAGTTTACCGGTGAAATGTTGGGAGCAGCTTGTGCTGATTTTGCGAGCTTCTCTTCGCCGGAAGCTTTTGTGTTCTTCGGAGGGCTGACGAAAGCCGGTGATTTGCTGATGAAACCCATTATGGAGTCGTATGCCAAACATGTCTTTAAAATCTTCAAGGACAAACCCAAGTTCTTGGTAAGCTCTCTTGATGATGGTGCCGCAGCCGTGTTGGGGGCATCTGCCATTGGATGGGAATTATAGGAATATTATAGTTTGGAGTCGATGCTTTACAGCATTGGCTCCTTTTCAATTTATAAATAGGGAACAACCCAATAATGTCCTAAATATTCTTCATCCATCTATCCAAAGCTCACCTTTCACTTTCCAAAAGCTTACCTTTTGCAATGCAAAAGGTAAGGAATTGAAGTGCAAAAGCTTACCTTTTAAAATCAGATTAATATTATACTGATTATCAGTGAGTTATAGGCGGACTTTCGGATGTTGCATTTGTCATGTTATTTCGTAATGATGATAGAGGTGAATGCTCTGTGTCAAGAATCTGTTTGCCACCATCTGAATACGATTGGGGATATAAGGAGGTATACGCCATATTATAGTTAGAGAAAAACACATCACGTCTTAAGGTTTATGCGATGTAGTGTGAGTTTCCTAAAAAATATTAGAACACTATTGGATGTAACTGTATCTTTTTACGTTTTTTTCTTGGATTATCGTTTTTTTTGCAATAACTTTGCGATTATAAAAAGAAAGAACTGGTTTTATAAAGCAAGATGAAGCAAGCGGAAGATATAAAAAATGCTATAGAGGTAATGAAAAAAGGTGGCGTAATTCTCTATCCCACTGATACTGTATGGGGAATTGGATGTGATGCCACAAATCCGGATGCTGTAGCTAAAGTCTATAAAATTAAGCATCGCGATGACTCAAAAGCATTGGTCTGTTTGGTTGATTCTGATGCTCGGTTGCAAAAGTATGTCAGGAATGTTCCGGAGGCAGCTTGGCAACTTATTGATGCGGTGGTAAAGCCTACGACGTTGATACTTGATGGAGCTGTGAATTTGGCTTCTAACCTCATTGCACAGGATGGCTCGATAGGGATTAGAATTACGAAAGAAGCATTTTCAAAAGAATTGTGTTTCAGATTTCAGAAGGCTATCGTAAGCACTTCCGCGAATATCAGCGGTCAGCCTGCAGCACAGAATTACAAGGATATCTCGGAAGAAATATTAAACGCGGTTGATTATGTCTGCGAAACACGTCGGCAGGAACATTATCCCCATCAACCTTCTACCATCATTAGAGTGGGGACAGAGGGAGAAATCAATATCATTCGCAAGTAAAACCAAAGTGAACTGCCTTTTTTAGCATAAAGATAAATAACGATAAAGTTACGAATAAACAAGCAATGCTCGCTGAAAATGTCATTGTACAGATAAACGATTGGCGCAAAGAACACATTTCTGACCGTCAGTTCGTGTTGTTCTTGGCTTTTGTCGTGGGCTTTTTCGCTTCCGTGGCGGCATACGTACTTCATGTGATAATCAAGGAGATAGAAACACTTATCACTTCCGGATTTAGGGTAATGACCATTAACTGGTTGTATCTGTTGTACCCTGTTATCGGGATATGGCTCACAAGTCTTTTCGTAAAGTATGTGGTTCGCGATAATATCTCGCATGGCATTACACGTGTCTTGTACGCAATTTCCACCAAACGCTCAAAACTTAAAGGACACAATACTTGGACTTCGATAGTAGCTTCTGCCATCACCATAGGATTTGGCGGTTCCGTCGGAGCCGAGGCTCCTATTGTGCTAACGGGCTCGGCAATAGGAAGCAATCTGGGAAGCATCTTTCATATGGATAAGCGCACCTTGATGTTACTCGTTGGGTGTGGTGCTACTGCTGCCGTATCCGCAATTTTCAAAGCTCCCATTGCGGGACTCGTGTTCACGCTTGAGGTCTTGATGGTCGATTTAACCATGGCATCGTTGTTGCCCATACTGATAGCATCGGTAACTGCGACGTGCTTCTCTTATTTTTTCACGGGCAGCTCGGCAATGTATGATTTTAGGGTGGATTATTTGTGGAGCTTGAGCAGAGTTCCTGCCACCATTCTATTGGGTATAGGATGTGGCTTCCTCTCATTGTATTTCATGCGCGTGATGTCATGGTGTGAGGATGGCTATTCCAAACTTTCCACGCATCCTTATAAACGATTGCTTGTGGGAGGATTGGTACTTTCCTCTCTAATCTTTTTATTTCCGGCGTTGTACGGAGAAGGTTATGGCAGTTTGGGCATTTTCATTGAGGGCAAAACGGAGGCAGATTGGAATCGGGTGTTAGGCAACTCGATGTTTGCGGGTGAAAGCAAATTTCTTATTCTTTATGTGGGCTTGGTGATGATTACCAAAGTCTTCGCTACCAGTGCTACAAATGGTGCAGGCGGTTGTGGAGGAACATTTGCCCCATCGCTCTTTATAGGCGGTTTCGCCGGTTTCTTCTTTGCCAGAATATGGAATATGAATCAAGTGGGAGTTTATATCCCGGAGAAGAATTTCACGTTATATGGCATGGCAGGTGTAATGGCTGCCGTTATGCACGCTCCACTCACCGGAATATTCTTGATAGCAGAATTAACCGGTGGCTATAATTTGTTCATTCCACTTATCATTGTGACTATCAGCTCTTATCTTACCATTAACATTTTCGAACAACACAGTATTTATGCTGTTCGGTTGGCTCGACAGGGGAAACTCATTACCCATCATATTGACAAATCGGTATTGACATTAATGAGTATGGACAGTCTTATTGACAAGAATTTCACGTCCGTTGACCCGAATATGGAAATGGGGAAAATGATTCATGCCATTAGCGCGAGCAGAAACAGTTATTTACCTGTGGTTAATGATAATGGAACTTTGCTTGGTGAGGTGGACATTACTAAAATACGTCATGTAATATTCAGAACTGAATTATATAAACGTTTTGTAGTCGGACAATTAATGACACAGCCGGCTGCCTTGTTGAGCGTTAACGATCCTATGGCACAAGTAATGAAAGTGTTCGAGAAAACCGGAGCTGAAAATCTTCCGGTGATAGATGTGGACTCCAGACTTGTTGGATATATTTCTCGTACACGATTGTACAATACCTATCGTCGCTATGTCGCCGATTTCAGTGCGGAATAGATGAGGCTCATCATACTACTGATATGCAATAACTATGAATAAGGAAGACTTGAGAATTGTTTTCATGGGAACACCGGAGTTTGCCGTGAGTTCTTTAAAAGCGTTGGTCGCAAACGGATATCATGTTGTGGCGGTGGTTACTCAACCGGATAAACCGGTGGGGAGGCATCACGACACGGTTCAGTTTTCTGCCGTGAAGCAATATGCGCTTTCAATAGGATTACCGGTTTTGCAACCGGAAAGAATGAAAGATCTCCAGTTTATAAATGCCCTGAGGGAATATAACGCTGACATGCAAGTTGTTGTGGCTTTCAGGATGTTACCTTATGAGGTTTGGTCTATGCCACGATTTGGCACATTCAATGTTCATGCAGCTTTATTACCACAATATCGAGGTGCAGCTCCCATTAACTGGGCTGTCATCAATGGGGAATCTGAGACCGGGGTAACAACGTTCTTTCTTGACGATGACATTGATACGGGAAGAATTATTCTTCAGAAGAAATTCACTATCCCGCCAACGGCAAACGTAGAGTATGTATATGACGGATTAATGGCTTTAGGAGCAGAAGCTGCTTTGGAAACCATTGATTTGATATTGGCACGCGTAACTGCCGATATGAGCAAACAGGGGTTTGGAGAGGTCTTGAAGAATATCAGTAATCCTCAAATTGGGGATGATAAGGATTTAAGGATTGCTCCCAAGATATTCAAGGAAACTTGTGAGATAGATTGGAATTGCAGCTCAACGGATATCAATAATTTTGTACGAGGTTTGTCGCCTTATCCGGGTGCATGGTCTAAGTTACGTCTTATTGATGAGAAAAACTGTAAAACGAAATCTTTGCCTGATAGAAATGCAGTGATGAAAATATTTGAGGTTGCAAAAACAGACGAGAGAAGTATTGGTGAACCGGGAACATTTCACGTGCTTCGGAATAAGTTGTTTGTAAATACAGAAGATAACCTTTTGGAATTGAAGTGCGTTCAGATGTCCGGTAAGAAGCGCATGGATGCGCAGTCTTTTTTGAATGGTTTTCAATCTGTTTCAAGATATATGTTAGAAAGTGTAGGTAAAAAATAATAATTAAAAATATCTGTTATGAATAGTTTTATTGGTTCGTTAATTGTTGGTGGTTTAGCCGGATGGTTGGCAGGCTTTTTTGTGAAGAAAAACAAGTCGGGTTGCATCTGGAATATCATTATTGGTTTGTTAGGCGGTGTAATAGGAGGGAATATTCTTTCATGGCTGAACGTTGATTGGGGCGGTGGCTTTTGGGGTTCTTTGGGAACTGCCCTTTTTGGTTCTGTCCTGATGCTTTGGATATGGAATAAAGTTAAAAAGTAAGCTACACCCTGCTTATTGGTTTATTTTTTAGTGGCGAGTATCAAGCGAAACATCAAAGTATATGATGTAAGTTTGTTTTATTGTCGCCGCATCTGTTAGTCCCTCATCCGTGAAAGATTTTATAATACAAAATTATGGTCATGTTTAAGAAAATATTTGATTGGTATTTCACAAAGAACGCTCTTCCTTATTGGATAGTGTTGCTAATTGACTGTTTGATATGCTATTTTGCCGGAATTTTTGTTTTTTGGTTATATTACCATGGTGTTGTTACGTTTGCAAATCTTGGATTGTTGTCTAAAACAATCTTAATTTATATGACGCTTAATTTAATAGGTTTCCGCATTTTCAGAACCTATTCCGGTATCATTCGTTATTCTTCTTTAGCAGATATTCGGCGAGTAACCTATGCAATGCTTTTCTCATTGATTCTTGCGGAGATAATTCATTATTTTATTAATGAAGTGCATTACCCTTTTGTACATTTAGAGGGCAGGCAAATTATCGTCATGTACATATTTGCGACAATCGGTATGAGTGTATTCCGGTTATCAGTGAAGTCTCTGTATGATTTGATGATAAGTTCCAAGCAAGGTGTACGAACGTTAATCTATGGCATTCAGGAGGGAGGATTAGGATTGGCAAGAAACCTTGAGAATGATCGGCAGACAAAATACTGTCTTAAGGGCTTCATAGCTCATGATAGTACTTTTAAGGGGCGTGTCTTGATGGGGACAAAGGTATATTCCGTAAACGAGAAACTATCCGACTTTTTGAAATCCATGAATATTCAAGCGGTGTTGGTATCCCCCATACAGATAGATCGCTTCCGGGCAGATATGCAGTTGCAAGATATTTTGTTAAATGCGGGAGTTAATATATATTTAGCGCAAAGAACAAGGGAATGGTCAGAGACGGATGATGACCTTTCTCACATTCAACTCCAAGAAGTAAAAATAGAAGATTTACTTCCACGTGATGAAATATCTGTGGATATGAACGCCATAGAAAGCCTGTTGAAAGGGAAACGAATCATGATTACGGGTTCCGCAGGTTCGATAGGAGCAGAGATGGTAAAACAAGTAGCAGCTTACGAACCATCGGAATTGATATTGGTGGATCAGGCTGAAACGCCTCAACATGACATTCGCCTGATGTTAAATTTCAATTTTCCACATATCGAGGCTCATACCATCGTGGCAAGTATTGCGAATTATGACAGAATGGAAATGATATTTTCAGAGTATAAACCGGAATTCGTTTTCCATGCTGCCGCCTACAAGCATGTTCCGATGATGGAGAATAATCCTTCTGAAAGTATTCAGAATAATATTTTGGGTACTAAAGTGCTTGCTGATCTTAGCGTGAAGTCCGGAGTAAAGAAATTTGTTATGATTTCTACTGATAAGGCGGTAAATCCTACCAATGTGATGGGATGTTCGAAGCGAATTTGCGAAATCTATTGTCAGAGTTTGAATGCTAAGATAAAGAAAGAAAATTCGCCTTCCGGAACTCAGTTCGTTACCACGCGGTTTGGCAATGTATTAGGGTCGAACGGCTCGGTTATCCCTTTGTTTACGAAGCAGATAAAAAGTGGTGGACCTGTTACGGTTACCGATCCGAACATCATCCGCTTTTTCATGCTTATTCCTGAAGCTTGCAAACTTGTATTGGAGGCAGGAACACATGGGAATGGTGGGGAAATTTTCGTGTTCGATATGGGCAAACCGGTTAGAATTGCAGATCTTGCCATGCGTATGATTAAACTTGCGGGCGCGAAGGGCGTGAAGATTAAATATACAGGGCTGCGTCCCGGCGAAAAACTCTATGAGGAAGTTCTAAGCACAACCGAAAATACACTTCCCAGTTTCAATAAGAAAATTCGTATTGCCAAAGTAAAGGAATATGATTATGACAATATCAACCGGCAAGTAGAAGAGTTGATAAAAATCAGTCATGGTTATAACAATATGGATATAGTTCGAAAAATGAAAGCCATCGTTCCCGAATATATCAGTAATAATAGCGTATATTCCGTATTGGATAAGGAGGGAAAATAGTTGAAAAGGGGATAGGCACGAAAACTTCGTGACTCAAAAGCAAGTTCTTGTAAAGCAGCTCTTCTATCAACGTTCTTCATTTTTTCATGATAGACGTGAAGAGGTACTTTAAACATATTGTATGTTCAAGAGTTTACAACTCCCATTCAGTGCAGTCGCTTATTTGTTAATGCCGGCTTTCCAAGGTTTTGACACAGAATGCCGTATCTTGTTGAAACTACCACCTATTGGTAATCCAATTACCACCCATTGGTAATCCAATTACCACCTATCGGTAATGTAGTTGTTCTGTGGAAAGTGCAGTGGCGAAGCGACTGATTTGTCAGGATGCTATTATCTATTCCACCAATGTTTTTTCTTTTTAGGTTTCTCTCCGTACGATGGATTGGGGTGATTATAGCCCATGCTTTCCCACGTTTCGTGATTTTTCACCATTCTGTATATGGTTCCCCAATCGGGTAAGCCACCGAGGTTTCTGTCATCAATGAACATATCGGCTTTCAGTTTGCGTGAAAAATGATTGTTTTTTCCTTTCTCTTCTTCCGGGTAGTCTTTGTTTACGGCCCAGAAATCAACTCCTCTTTCGTGGCACCAGTCAATAGCCTCTTGGAGTAACTCTCCTTCTCTCACGCTCCATAGTATGAGCTGATGCCCATCTTTTATGAGTTCTTTTAATGTTTCTGTTGCAAAGACAATTTCTTTCCCAATCTTGGGATATTCATGTTCTACTATCGTTCCGTCAAAATCAACTGCTATTATCATTTTTATTTTGTTTAAAGCAAAAAGTGTGTTGCTCCAATATGAGCAACACACTTTTTAGATTTGTGTTTTTATCGTTTTACCGAATTATCATTCTTGTTGCTGTAATGGCTGTAGCTGTAGCCACCATATTTACCATATTTGCCGTATTTGGAAATGCCGTATTTACCATATTTGCCATAACCGTAGTAATAGCCATACTTCTTCTTCGACATATCTATTCCATTGAGTACCAGTGCCATATTTGGCAGCTTGTTTTCTGCTGATAGTTCGTTAATCATCTCAAATGTAGATTTCGGCGTGTAGTCGGCGCGGCACATATATACTGAAGCATCGGCAATTCGTCCTATTTGCAGTGTATCAGTTACCAAGCCGACGGGTGCTGTATCTATAAGTATGTAGTCATACTCTTGTTTCAGTATATCGAATATAATCTTTAGAGAATTTCTCTCAATTAATTCGGATGGGTTTGGAGGAACCGGTCCTGCCATCAAAAGGTCGAGGTTCTTGTTTACTTCGGATGGGAGAATTTGCTCTCTGACCTCCTCTGCGGTAGGCTGATTCTTGACAAGCAAGTTTGTTATTCCGTGTTTATGATCTCTGATGCCGAAGAGTTCTGCCAATCGAGGCCTTCTGATGTCAAGTCCAACCAAAATAACCTTTTTGCCTAAGAGTCCGAAACTGATGGAAAGATTGGAGGCAGTAAAGGTTTTACCCTCACCTGATGTGGACGAGGTGAACAAGATGACTTTCTGTCCTTCGGTGAGCATGAATTGTAAGTTGGTTCGCAAAGAACGGAAAACTTCTTCCATCTGGTTATTTCTGTTTTCATGAACCACGATGTCAGCCTTGCCTTTTGCCTGGTTGCTGGCAATTGGCACATCCGCGATAATCGGCAGTTTGGTAAGTTGTTCTACATCATCACGTCCCTCAATGCGATATCTGAAGAATTGTACGATGAATATGAATCCGGCAGGTAAGAATAATCCTAACAGGAAAGCACCAAGCATGATTATCGTAGTTCTCGGGCGCACCTTGCCTATAAATTGTGGTTCATCAATCAGTTTGCCTTTGTCCACGGTGGCAGCTAATGAGATGTTGTTTTCTTCACGCTTTTGTAGAAGCATAAGATAAAGTCCTGCTCTTACTTCTTGCTGTCTGCCAAACTGGGTGAGCATTCTTTCTTGTTGTGGTGTTTGGGCGACATTGCTGTTGTATTTGCTGAACTGTTCCGCAATGCCACTCTTTTGGACTTCCAAGTTTTTTCTTGATGTCTCAATGGCAGTAAGAATGTTGGTGTTTAAGGTGCGCAACTGGTCGGTGAGCGGCTCTACCACCGGAGACGTTTCCGAAGCACTCCTTAGCAATCTGTTCCTCTCGAGAACAATCTCATTGTATTTCTGTATTAAGTTGGACGTGCTTGCATCGTTGATTCCAACATTCGCAGGAATGACGTGTGAGAAATTCCTTGCAGCACTTCTCACCTCTGACGCGATATTGTTGAACAACTCTATTTGCACATCGGCATCGGCAAGTTTTTGCTCGTATGTGTTTTGGTTGGACACGTTGGCACTTGAGTTCATTTGCAGTTCAACCATACCGTGATCTTGTTTATAGTTCTGCATCTGTCCCTCAGTCTTTCCAAGCTCGCTGTTGATTTTCTGCAAGCGATTATTGATAAACTTATCGGTCCTTAACGCGATGAAATTCTTGTCCTCGTTTGCCTGACGATTATAGACAATAGCAAGTTGTTTCAAATAGTCGATGGCGCGTTGTGGTATCTTGTCCGTTATTTGTAGTTGGGCAATGGAAGTCATCTTGGATGTTTGTGCCACTTTTAATGCACCTACATATCTGCTTGCGACATACTTGGGGGATTCTATTCTTACCAATAGAGATTCTCCATCTTTCAAGCCATGTCCCGAATTGGTGTCAATAGTGATGACTCCTGCACGTGTGTTGATTCTCGCAGGTAGCGAGGAGAAACTTTTTTTCAAGGAGAATGGTCCCTCTGACTCTCGTTCATCAATGGGCACCGAATATATGCCGACAACATTATATACCGACCCTTTCCTTGTTATGGTTAAATCAATGGGTTTGTTCAGTAGTTCCAAGTGAGCGGCATCAATATCTACATTTAGGGGCTGGTTCTGGTAATAGGGTTGGTTTACCACTCGTCCCTTGCTGCTATAGCTTACATAAATTTTCATATCCCTAATGGCGTCTTGTGCCAATGAGCGCGAGGCCAATATTTCCATCTCGTTGTCAATACCTGTGGAATTAGATATGATGCCCAAATTCGCCATATTTTGTAGGGATGACTTCCTGCTGTAACCATTGTTGTCGTCCTGATCCTTGATTAATAATTTTGCAGAAGCCTCATAGATGGGTGTGGCATATCGCAAATAAATGGCAGCTAAACCAGTGCAAATAATGATTGAAAGTATGAACCAATACCAATATAGAATAACCGTACTGATGATTTTCATGAAATCAAAAGAAGATTTTCCTTCCTGTTCTCTGTTTTCCTCTTCGCTGTATTTTTTATCTTCCATAAGTTTCTTGTTGTTGCTTTTATTTATTATGTTCAACCATTTTCAGTAAGTATTGTCCATACTGATTTTTCGACATTATCTGTGCACTTTTAATTAGTTGTTCTTTACTAATCCACCCTTTTTTAAAAGCAATTTCCTCCAAGCATGCTATTTTTAATCCTTGTCTTTTTTCGATACATTCTATGAATGTGCTTGCCTCATATAAGCTGTCGTGTGTTCCTGTGTCCAACCATGCAAATCCTCTTTGCAATGTTTGAACTTTGAGCTTGTTTCTTTTAAGAAATTCTTGGTTTACGGAAGTGATTTCTAATTCACCTCTTGCTGAAGGCTTGATGTTCTTTGCGATTTCAATAACGCTATTGGGGTAGAAATAAAGTCCTACAACGGCATAATTGCTTTTAGGATTTTCCGGTTTCTCTTCAATGCTCAGGCAATTACCGGCTGCGTCAAATTCTGCGACCCCATATCTTTCCGGATCATTGACAAAGTATCCGAATACAGTTGCCTTGTTTTCTTTCGCAGCTGTATCTACACTACTTCTAAGTAAGCCCGTAAAGCCCGACCCATAAAAAATGTTATCACCCAAGACAAGGCAGACGCTATCATTACCTATAAACGGCTCTCCTATAATAAACGCCTGTGCTAATCCGTCAGGTGATGGTTGCTCGGCATATTGAAATTCAACCCCAAACGCACTTCCATCGCCCAATAATCTTTTAAAACTTGGTAAATCGCTGGGAGTTGAGATAATCAAAATCTCTTTTATTCCTGCCAACATCAAAACCGAAATAGGGTAGTAAATCATCGGTTTATCATAGATAGGAATCAATTGCTTACTGACACCTTTTGTAATAGGGTAGAGGCGTGTGCCTGAGCCACCAGCAAGAACAATACCTTTCATTTCAATGCTCTGTTAATTGTTTTCTGAAATAGATTAGACCTTTTGCTTTCATCTTTTTACGGCTGAAGCCATATAATACTTCGAGGCGTTCGGTCCTATCTGTTTCCGAGTTATTCATATACTGCTCGCAAAGGTAATAATTAAAATTGATATTTTAACATTGTAATAAAAAAAATATCCAAGGTAATCAAAATCTTATTTTATTTTATTAACTTTGCATTTGAAGAAAAACTAACGAATTAAAGAACATTATTAATAACAAACTTAAATGGGAATAATTTCTAAGATATTCAAGAAGAATAAAGGCGATGGTGAAAAAATCGGTGGCATGAATGACTACATGGCATTGGTGAGGGTCTATTTTCAAGCTGCTTTAGCTTCTAAGTTAGGCATCACCAATTTGGCGATGTTGCCGGATTTACGTACTTATAAACAAACTTTCCATGTTCCAACGGTCAATAATAAATTGGGGGTGGGAGAGAAGAATAGTGTGCGGAAGACAATGAAAAACCTATATGGGACAGAAGATCTGTTTTTCGACGAAATTGATGTGAGTATTAAGAAAAACTGTAAGAAGTTGCAGGATTCGCAAACTTATTTATATCAATTTCAGGCATTGACACAAGACTTGATGATGCTGATAGGAAATTTGATGAAATTTAAGTTGCGTATGCCCGGCTTTTTTAAGAAAGCGATTTACAGTATGACGGAGAAAACCGTGAACGATATCTTTGACAAGAACGACTATTCCGATTCTGGTGTGATAAAGACGATCGCTTCCATTCGTCAAATCAACAACAGGCTTGGATTTTCTAGAAAATGGATTACCGACTTCGTGTTCCAAATCATACTGTTAGCAAAAAAAGAGCCGAAGCCTGAAGCGGAAAACCAAAAAGAGATTAAAAGATAATAAGCAACTACGCTCTAATACTTTCAATTGAAAATAAGTGTTTAATAATTTTGTTAAATTAAAACTTTAATGTAAATTTGTAGCCAAAATTATTGTGAGTGTATGAATGCTAATGAGAAAACACTAAATACGTTTGCGACTCGTGTAAGGCAAATGATTCTCCAATACGAAGAGATGAAAAATGCAAATACCGAGTGGCGAGCAAAAGTGGAACAGAGTGAAAAGAAGATCAAAGATCTTGAAGCACAACTGACTCAAGCACACAATGACTACAATTCATTAAAAATGGCTCGGATGATTGAAATTTCTGACGGTGATATGGAGACTGCTCAGAAAAGAATCGCCAAGCTGATTAGAGATGTTAATAAATGCATCACACTCATCAGTGAGAAATAACCTTGAAATATGTCAGACGATAAGTTACATATAAGATTACACGTTTATGATACGGAGCTCTCTGTCAATGTACCTCGTGAAGATGAGGAATATTATCGTTCTGCATCCAAACTAATTACCGATACGGTAAATACTTATTCTACGCTTTTCAAAGGAAAGAAAAACGATAAGGATATCTTATATATGTCAATGCTCGATATAGCTTTGCGATATAAGAAAGAAGGTGCACGCAATGATACTGCACCTTTTAATGAAATTCTTGGTAAACTCACTTCTGAGATTGAGGATGTGCTTAAAGGGAATCAAGAATAATAATCAAAAACAATAATAAATGAGTCCAATTTTAGCAATTATCATTGCTGTTATATGCCTTGTGTTAGGCGGTTTAGGTGGGTATTCCTATTTACGCTATGTGGCAAAAGGAAAATATAATGAGCTAATGGAACAGGCTGATAAAGATGCCCAAGTAATAAAAGAAAAGAAACTTTTAGAGGTTAAGGAAAAGTTCCTTAACAAGAAAAGCGAACTCGAAAAAGAAGTTCATCAGCGAAATCAGAAGATTCAGCAAAGTGAAAACCGTTTGAAGCAGAGAGAAATATCTTTAAATCAACGGCAAGAAGAACTTGCTCGTCGGAAACAAGACGTAGAACAAATGCAGCAACGCATTGACAATGAGAAGAAATTACTCCAAGTGAAGCAAGAAGAACTGGTAAAAATGCAGCAGCTTGAGCGAGCTAAACTTGAGGAATTGTCCGGGTTGAGCGCAGATGAAGCAAAACACCGATTAGTAGAAAGTTTGAAAGATCAAGCCAAGTTGGATGCCGCTTCATATATAAATGAAATCGTTGACGAAGCCAAATTAAATGCCAATCAGCAAGCAAAGAAGATTGTTGTTCAAACTATCCAGCGTGTAGCAACGGAAACTGCCATAGAAAATTCGGTTAGTGTATTTCATATTGACAGCGATGAAGTGAAAGGGCGCATTATTGGTCGGGAAGGACGTAACATACGTGCGTTAGAGGCAGCTACGGGGGTTGAGATAGTTGTTGATGATACTCCTGAAGCTATCGTCATTTCCGCTTTCGATCCTGTACGGAGAGAGATTTGTCGTTTGGCTTTGCATCAGTTGGTTGCGGATGGCAGAATTCATCCGGCAAGAATAGAAGAAGTCGTTTCAAAGGTTAAGAAGCAGTTGGATAATGAAATAATTGAGACAGGAAAACGCACCGCCATCGATTTAGGCATTCATGGCTTGCATCCGGAGCTGATTAGGATAGTGGGAAAGATGAAGTATCGCTCCTCCTATGGACAAAATCTATTACAACATGCTCGTGAGACAGCCAACCTCTGCGGAGTAATGGCAAGTGAGTTAGGGTTAAATCCCAAAAAGGCAAAGCGCGCCGGACTGCTGCATGACATCGGGAAAGTACCTGATGAAGAAACAGAATTGCCTCATGCGCTCTATGGTGGCAAAATAGCTGAAAAATATAAAGAAAAACCGGAGATATGCAATGCCATCGCTGCCCATCACGATGAAATAGAAATGACCAGTTTGTTAGCTCCAATTGTTCAAGTTTGTGATGCGATTTCCGGAGCGCGTCCGGGAGCTCGACGTGAAATAGTGGAGGCTTATATAAAACGTTTGAACGATTTGGAAGCGATTGCAATGAGTTATCCCGGAGTAACTAAAACCTATGCCATACAGGCCGGGAGAGAGTTGCGCGTGATAGTGGGAGCAGACAAGATGGACGATATGGAAAGTGAGGAGTTGAGTTCTGAAATTGCGGAGAAGATACAGAATGAGATGACTTATCCCGGACAAGTCAAGATTACTGTTATTCGTGAAACGCGCAGTGTTTCTTATGCGAAATAATGTCTATTGAAGAGAAAGGGGACATGTTTTTTATGTCCCCAATTTTCTTTCATGGGTAGCACTTCTTTTTTCTAATTTGTTGTGAGTTGTTTTTATTATTTATTGTTTGGACAGCGATACCCTAAGATTATAGATGGATTGAAAGTCAGAAGAAATACGTGCGTCTCCCACTAAATTGCGGATATTACGATAGTTAAAAGTGTTTTGCTTTCTCATATATTATCAATTACATTAAACTTATAAAACACTACAAAGTCGATGAAGAATCAAAAAATGTACGAGGCTGATGATAAAATGATAAGCCTGATTGCCGATAATTACGCCTTGTTACAAGCCTTGGGAAGTTTTGGTATCAATCTCGGTTTTGGCGATAAGACCGTTCGTGAAGTGTGTGAAGCGCAAAATGTTGATACCTACACATTCCTTTCGGTTGTAAACTTTTCCATAAATGGGTACAAAGAGTACGATGATACTGATAGATTGTCTATACCGACTTTGGTTAACTATCTGAAAGCTTGTCACACTTATTATTTAGATTATGAACTTCCTTTCATTCGTAAAAAGTTACTTGATGCGTTGGATGTAAGTGATAATTTCGCGCGTCTGATATTGAAAATATACGATGAATATGCGTTTGATATTCATCATCACATGGAATATGAAGAGAAAACGGTTTTTCCTTATGTCGAATCTCTGTTGGCAGGTAATGCTGACGAGAAATATGACATTGAGACGTTTTCCAAGCATCATACGCAGACAGATGTGAAGTTGCGCGAACTGAAGAATATCATTATCAAATACCTTCCTTCAGATACCAGACACAACAACCAATTGACATCTACTTTGTATGATATATATAATTGTGAGAATTGGCTGGATTTGCATGCTCGGGTGGAAGATGAAATATTCATTCCGGTTATTCGTCATTTGGAAATGAAAAGTAAGCAAAATGATGTTTCTTTGAAAATATCCAATATGATTAAGCCGAGTGGTTCAACGGAAACTCTGAGTGACAGAGAAAAAGAAGTCATTATTTGTGTTGTGCAAGGTATGACGAATAAGGAAATAGCCAATCATCTCTGTATCTCTACGAATACGGTTATCACCCATCGACGGAATATAGCTCGAAAGCTTCAAATTCATTCTCCGGCAGGATTAACCATCTATGCCATTGTCAATAACCTCGTAGATATCAGCAGTGTTAATTTATAATTGTATTCACTTAAGAAAAGTATGAATAAATCTATGATGACAGAAGAACATTTTGAAATTGAGCATGGAAAAATGCCTCATGGTCATCCGCGTATGGCTATTATTGATCCCAATACATTGGCAGTATTGGGGTTAAAGTATATTCTTCAGAAAGTACTACCTATTCTTACGGTTGAGACTTTTTCCAATTTTAGTGATTTCTATCATGCTTCCCCCGATTCGTTTTATCATTATTTTGTAGCTCAAACTGTAGCTTTAGAAAATCGTGCTTTTTTTACTGATAGAATTAATAAGACTATCGTGTTATCCATGACTAATGATCCCAATTCTCAGCTGTCCGGGTTTCATAGTTTTTGCATTAATGTTCCGGAAGATGAGTTAGTGAAGAACGTTTTGAAAGTGGAGCAACACGGACATGCGGGGGGGAAGAATTTTCCTCAAATGCCTCAAATCTTCAAGAATAAGGTTTTGGGAAATCGGGAGATAGAAGTGCTTTCTTTGGTTGTTCAAGGCTACATCAATAAAGAAATTGCTGCAAAACTTTGTATTAGTCCCACGACAGTAATTACGCATCGAAAAAAAATAACGGAAAAGTTGGGAATAAAAAGTGTTTCGGCTTTGACTATATATGCTGTCATGCACGGATATGTTGATATCAATAAGATATAGTTTATAGAAATGCTGCCAGAAGGTGAGCCACCCATCCCTTGAATTTCTGCCATGGTGTTCTCCATTCATTCCAAGTTTTTTCCGTGAGTCTGAAACTCTTTTTCTTTTCGTTTTCGAAGAGTGTGTCCAGCTCTTTTGTTGTTTCTTTGTCAATGATGACGGCATTAACTTCTCTGTCCCACCTTAAACTTCTCGCGTTTAAGTTTGCCGATCCCACCGTGCAGAACTTCCCATCCACCATTATGATTTTTGTGTGATGAAATCCGGGCTTATAAATCCAGACGACACATCCTCCCTTCATTAGTTTATGCGCATTGTAAAAGCCACAATCCGGTGTTAAGGGAATGTCGCTTTTTTCACTCAATAAAATTTCTACCTTCACCCCTCTCTTTACCGCATTTCTAAGAGCGTTTATTAATTTCCGGCTCAATGTGAAATATGGATTGATGATTTTGATACTATCTTTCGCATCATTAATCGAGTTAATGTAGAAGTAGCGAATGATTTCATTTGAAATGCGTGGTTTCCTATTGATGATACCCACCATTTTTTTTCCTGCCGATTTACAAGTATCCGGTATTAGCCCTTTGATATAGTCGGCATTGGATATTCCGCGAAAATATTTACTGCCGATTATTTTTTCTCCTGCCACCATCCACCACATATCTATAAAAATCTTTTGAAGCGTGTTCACTTCATCTCCCTCTATGCGACAGTGCAAGTCGTGCCAAGAACCTATTGCTTTCTTACCTTTTATGTAATAATCGGCGACATTCATCCCACCCGTATATGCTATTTTACCATCTATGATAACGATTTTTCGGTGATCGCGATTAAAAATATCGTGTATCCAAGGAAATCGTATAGGTTTAAACTGATATATCTCTATACCTTTTTTTCTTATCGCATCCAAATGATGTTTTTTCATTGGGCGATTGTTACTGGCATTTCCAAATCCATCGAATATGGCTCTTACCTCAACTCCCTGACCGGCTTTCAGAGCCAATCTCTTCAAGAGCTCCCCATTGATAGAGTCGTTCCTGAAGTTAAAGTATTCCAAATGTATACTCGATTTGGCTTGTTCTATGGCTTTGAACAAGTCATCGAATTTCTCTTGTCCATTAGTTAGCAGCGTAACGGAATTATTTTTTGAGAACCGAATCCCCTTTGCGCGTAGTTGGTGTGCTATCAGTGAATCGGAACTTATGAATATACTGTCTTCTGTTGTGCGATGCGATGAGAGAGTTGATGAATTTGCCCAAATCGCAATCGCACACAAGAACAAGGTAAAGATATATTTTATCTTATTTTTCAATCTTATTTCTTTAATCTGTCATTTTTGTTCGGTTCGTCAAATCATGCAACTGTAATGATCCACAACCCCCAACAATTTCTTTTCCTCATCGCAGACAAGGACCGTGTGAATTTTATATTGATGCATCATTCTTTGAATTTCTGTTATTTTTGTTGTTGGTGCCACCATTTTGGGGGCGGTTGTCATGATGTCCTCAACTTTATGGTCAAAGAATTTCGCTTGCCATTTTTCCATTGCGCGTCTGATATCGCCATCGGTTATCAGTCCGATAACTTTTTCTTCTTCGAGTGAAACTCCTAAGCCCAATTTTCCTTTGCTCACCAATATGATAGCATCTCCCAAGTGGGTGCATTTTGGAATTATGGGCAATTCATCCGACCGCATTACGTCTTGAGCTGTAGTCAGTAAACGTTTGCCAAGCTCTCCTCCCGGATGAAATTGGGCAAAGTCTTTTGGTCGAAACTTTCTGACTTCCATCAGTGCCACAGCCAACGCATCGCCCATTACCAGTGCGGCAGTGGTTGAACTTGTTGGAGCGAGGTTCAGCGGACATGCTTCTTTTTCTACCCACACCTTTATGTGTACTGTGGAATATTTTGCCAATAAGGATTGTGCGTTCGCGCTCATGCCAATGATGGGGATGTTCATGTGGAGCACCATGGGGATGAATCGCAGCAATTCATCTGTCTGTCCCGAATTGGAAAGCGCAAGTACCACGTCATCTTTGGTCATAACTCCCAAGTCGCCGTGATATACGTCCAAGGGATTGACGAAGAATGCAGGCGTGCCTGTCGAAGACAAGGTCGCAGCTATCTTTGCGCCTATATTCCCACTTTTACCCACTCCGGTAACAATGATTTTCCCTTTGCAATGGAACATCAAGCTGACAGCTTTATCGAAGTTCTCATCCAGTTGGTCGATAAGTGCCAGAGTTGCATTTGCCTCTTCCTTAATGCATTGGCTTGCATATTCTCTCACCCTTTCAAGTCTGTCTTCTGCTTTTTTCATAGCAATTTTTCTATTGTTCTTTCAAGGTTTGACAATTCCAACATATTCGCAGCATCGCTCAGTCCCAAATCCGGTTCGGGGTGCACTTCAAAGAAATATCCTGTGGCACCAAAGGCCTTTGCTGCCAATGCCATTGCGGGAACAAACTTCCTGTCGCCTACGGTCTTTCCGTTTCCCGCGCTTGGTCGTTGAACGCTGTGCGTGCAGTCCATTATTACCGTGGGAACTATTTCCTTCATGTCGGGAATGTTCCTAAAATCAACGATTAGGTTATTATATCCGAAACTGTTGCCTCGTTCAGTGAGCCATATCTCTTGGGCACCGCTTTCCCGGCACTTCTCAACAGGATATCTCATGTCTTTTCCACTAAGGAATTGAGCTTTCTTGATATTTACCACCTTTCCGGTCTTTGCAGCCGCTACCAGTAAGTCGGTCTGCCGGCACAAGAATGCCGGTATTTGTATCACATCTGCCACTTTGCTTACGGCTTCAGCCTGACTGCTCTCGTGAATATCGGTCAGGATTTTCAAACCATATTTCTCTTTTACGGCTTTTAGCATTGCCAATCCTTCCTTTAGTCCCGGTCCGCGAAAGGAGTGTAGGCTTGTACGGTTTGCTTTGTCGAAACTGGCCTTGAAAATAATGTCAGTATCAAATTTATTATTCAGGCGAACAAGTTCCTTCGCAACCGTATCAAGAAGTTGCATATTTTCTATCACGCAGGGACCTGCGATAAAAATGTTGTTTCTTTTCATATCTTAATGGATAAACTCCCAAAATGCAGATGTTTGCACCTGTCTTCTTCAATTCTTCATGCAAAGATACTAAAGTTTAATGTTTTACATTGAGCAATATCGTTTTTTTTATTACTTTTGCAATAAATACACATACTTATGATACTTGTAGCCGATAGCGGAAGTACGAAGACGGATTGGGCATTATGCTCCAATACTGTTTCAAGAGAAAAATTCAAACCGGATGTTTTACGAATTCAGACGCAGGGGATTAATCCTTTTCATCAATCTCGTGATGTCATCATGGGGATTATTCGTGAGGAATTGCTGCTGAAATGTTTCGAGAAGTTTCAACTGAACCGGATATCAGAAACTATTTCAGAGGTTGCCTTTTATGGTGCCGGTTGTAACACAACCACAATTCCTTTGATGCGCTATTGTTTACAAGAGGTGTTTCCCCAAGCTGTTATCGAGGTTGCCGGAGATATGTTAGGTGCGGCTCGGGCACTCTACGGAAAGAGCGGCGGGGTGGCTTGCATTCTCGGAACGGGGTCGAACAGTTGTTTCTATGATGGTAGAAAAATAGTGCGCAACGTTCCTCCGCTTGGTTATATTTTGGGTGATGAAGGAAGTGGAGCGGCATTGGGAAAACTTTTTCTTAATGGTATTTTCAAAGGCGATATTTCCGGTAGAATACGTGATAAATATCTGGAGCAAGCCGGACTTACCTATACCGACGTGATAGAACGTGTCTATCGCAAACCATTGGCAAACAGGTTTCTTGCCAATACATCAAAATTTATACTTGAGAATATTCAGGAAGACGACTTGAAGCGTTTGGTGAAATTTAATTTCTATCAATTCTTTTCAAAAAACATTCGTCATTATGATGATTTGGGAAATAATAAAATTTCCGCCATAGGAAGTGTTTCTTATTATTTCAAGGATTTTTTTCAGGAAATAGCTGATGACTTTGGTTATGAAGTGGTAAAGATTGAACGCTCTCCGTTAATGGGTATGTTGAATTATCAATTACTTTCATTCTGATTTTTTTTGTAAAATAAAACGACTGTTTTTTAACATTTGCAAAATCGTGAAATAGCTCTGAAATTTTGAGTTCTCATCGGTTGAAACCCATTTTCTCGATGTTTTTTATACTGAAAACTGTTTTTAGTGTTGCAACAGCTTACCTTTTGCGAGCCAATAGATGAGCAATTACTCAACGATTGATAATCTTTTAGACTGTAATGGCTAAGCTTTTGTGGGCTTTTCTATACAGAATAAATATGGCTTTTTTATATGTTTCGTCAATATATTGAAATACAGCAAGTTATGAAAGCATTGAGATTGCGCTGTTTTCTCACCGTTTCACATTCCTTTCAGAAAACGTTTGTAATTTTATGTCGGTTGTAAATAAAATTCACATCGCAGACTTATATAAACAATAAATGGAGTAGAGGATGCGTTATCAAAATATGTTGAAAAAAAATAAGTCGATACTCATCATCATCTTGTCCCTGCTAATCAGTTTTTCTGCATTTGGACAATCGTTCACGCTTCAGGGCAAGGTGTCCGACAAGGATGGTAACCCGATAGAATTGGCTTCCATCATGGTGGTTTCTCAAGGCAAATTAGCCATGAGTAACTTGAAAGGTGAATTCAGTCTGACTTTGCGAAGTGAAGATTCTGTGAAGGTCAGATTTTCCATGATAGGCTATAAGACTAAAATAAGAACTTTGCATCGACCTCGGGGAAAGCAAACCCTGCTTGTGCAATTGGCCGATGATAACGAGTTGCAAGAAGTGGTGGTTGAGGGGAAAGCGCGCGTTCATGGAACAACGGAGAACCTTGATTTGGAAAAGAACAAGCAAGCTCCATCAGCGACAGGAAACGCGGTTGAGGAATTGGTACAAACACAGGCGGGTGTTTCCACACATTCGGAATTGTCATCTCAATATAACGTGCGAGGGGGGACTTTTGATGAAAATTCGGTATATATCAATAACGTCGAAGTGTATCGCCCATTCTTGGTGCGTAGCGGACAACAGGAAGGACTTTCTGTCATTAATCCCGATATGGTGGAAAGTGTTGGCTTTTCTACCGGTGGCTTTGAAGCTAAATATGGCGATAAGATGAGTTCGGCATTAGACATTCAATACAAACGTCCTAAAGAAACCGAAGCTGCCCTCTCGGCATCGTTGCTCGGCGCAAGTGGATATTTGGGATTAGCCACTAAAAAGCTGACATGGAGTAATGGCTTACGCTATAAAACTAATAAATATTTGTTGGGAACATTGGAAACAAAAGGTGAATATAAACCTTCCTTTCTTGATTATCAAACTTACTTGTCATGGTTGCCTAATCGGCGTTGGAGAATAGATTTCATTGGGAATATTTCCAACAACGAATACAATTTCCAACCCCAAGACCGAGAAACACGCTTTGGAACCATGGAAAACGTGAAATCGTTCAAGGTATATTTTGATGGTAAGGAAAAGGATGATTTCCGTACATTCTTTGGCACGCTCAGTGTTACCAATCATCTGTCCGCAAAAACTGAAATATCGCTCATTGCTTCCGCTTTCTCAACTAAAGAAAATCAAAGCTATGACATACAAGGACAATATTGGCTTACTCAAACTGAAACATCGGAAAATCTTGGGGTAGGTACGTATTCGCAACACTCTCGAGATTATTTGCGAGCAAATGTACAGAGCCTCAAGTTGATGTTGAAGCATAAGGCAGGGAAACATAATATTGAAGGTGCGTTTACTTATAAGATAGAAAGTATTAAAGAGAACTCATCAGAATACGAATATCGTGATTCCGCAGGGTATAACATACCGCATACGGGGAACGATCTGAATCTGATTTACTCACTCCGTGCGCGTAATAAACTTGACGCAAAAAGAATAGAAACATATTTGCAGGATACATGGCATTTCCAAACTCGCGATTCAATTCCCACGTTGTTCACGCTTAATTACGGAGTACGTTTCGCGCATTGGAATTACAATGGAGAAAGCATCTTCTCGCCACGTGCCTCTTTATCCGTCACACCCGGATGGAATCGCAATCTGTCGTTTCGTCTGGCTGGCGGATTATATTATCAAGCACCTTTCTACAAGGAGTTGCGCGATACAACTGTTGTTAATGGCATTACTTACGCATTGTTGAACAAGAAAATAAAGTCTCAACGTTCCATTCACATTCTTGCCGCAATGAATTACAACTTCCGAATGATGAACCGACCATTCAAATTCACGGCGGAACTATATTATAAAGTTCTTTCACGGCTCATCCCCTATTCTGTGGATAACGTGAAAGTTACCTATTATGGCGATAATCGCTCTTCCGGTCATGCAGCGGGCATTGATTTGAAGTTATTCGGAGAGTTTGTCCCCGATGCTGATTCATGGCTCACTTTTAGCATTATGAATACAAGAATGAAACTGAATGGCAGGAATATTCCATTACCTACAGATCAGAAGTTTTCCGTAAACTTGTATTTCACCGATTATTTCCCGGGAACCACACGCTGGCGGATGTCGCTAAAATTGGCTTATGCCGATGGACTTCCTTTCTCAGCACCTCATAGAGAGTTGGAGAGAAATTCTTTCCGAGCACCGGCATACCGGCGTGCCGATATAGGTATGAGCTATCGGTTGTTTGATAATCACGACCGTTCAAAACATTCGGTTTTTCGCAATATATGGCTTGGGGTAGATTGCCTGAACCTTTTGGGGATTAATAACGTAAATTCTTATTATTGGGTTACGGACATTGCCGGGCAACAGTATGCTGTTCCTAACTATCTTACCGGCAGGCAGATTAATGGAAAAATAACGGTGGAGTTCTAACCCCTCCTAACATACACAGAGCTATACAGGGAAAATCTTATGTCTTTTCATAAGTCGTCGGATCTTTTACACCTGCGGCAAGGAAAGCTTCATGACGCTCTATGCACGTGCCACATGTGCCACAATGTTGTTCCCCACCTTTATAGCAGCTCCAAGTCATAGAATAATCCACACCTAATTTTATTCCCTTGCGAACAATATCAGCTTTTGTCAGCAAAGTATAGGGTGCTTCAATCCGAATGTTGTTGAAAGTGCCGGCGGAACCGGCAGCTCTTATGGCAGCGATGAACTCCGGTCTGCAATCAGGATAAATCGTATGGTCGCCTCCGTGGTTGGCAATGTAGATGCGTCGCATTTTTCTACTTTCGGCAATACCTATGGCGATGGAAAGCATGATACCGTTACGAAAAGGGACAACAGTAGATTTCATGTTCTCCTCATCATAGTGCCCATTCGGAATCTTGTCCGCACCTTCCATCAAAGAACTTGTGAAGTACTGTTGCATGAAATTGAGGGGAATGACAATATGAGGAATTCCTAACTTTTCGCAATGATATTTTGCCAAAGGCAACTCTTTGCATGCGTGATTTTGCCCATAATCAAAAGAAATTCCAAGTGATATTTCTTCTTGCTTCTCATAAAGTAAAGTAACGGAGTCAAGTCCGCCACTAATAATGATAATAGAATCTTTCATTGAAGTGTATTTTCTGCAAAAATACAAAAAAGATTGTATTTGATTTCATAAATCAATTAAATATGCTTATTTTTGCGGTAAAGATGTATTCAATTCTAACTACAAAACATAATCAGATGAAAATTAATGATTTTAACTTCGCAGGACTGAAAGCTATCGTTCGCGTTGATTTTAATGTGCCATTGGATGAAAATGGCAACGTAACTGATGATACTCGAATCCGTGGAGCTTTGCCAACATTGAAGAAGGTGTTGGCTGATGGCGGTACCCTGATAATGATGAGTCACATGGGAAAACCGAAAGGTAAAGTAAAACCGGAGCTTTCATTGCGACAGATTGTAAAAAATGTGAGCAATGTCCTTGGGGTAGAAGTAAAATTCGCAAAGGATGCCGCGAATGCTGATGCAGAAGTAGCAGCCTTAAAAGCCGGAGAGGCATTGTTGTTGGAAAACTTGCGCTACCATGCAGAGGAAGAAGGCAAGCCCGTCGGTATAGAAAAAGGTACACCGGAATATGACAAAGCCGCAGCGGAAATGAAAGTCAGACAAGCTGATTTTGCGAAAAAACTGGCATCTTATGCGGATGTATATGTTAATGATGCTTTTGGAACCGCACACCGAAAACACGCCTCTACTGCTGTTATAGCCGACTCTTTTGACGCAAATCACAAAATGTTGGGCTTCTTGATGGAAAAGGAAGTTACGGCCATCAACAATGTTTTGAAAAATGCACAGCACCCATTTACCGCGATAATAGGAGGCTCCAAGGTTAGTTCCAAACTTGGTGTTATCAAAAACTTATTGGACAAAGTAGATAACCTTATTATTGGTGGCGGTATGGGCTACACTTTTATTAAGGCTCAAGGAGGAAAAATTGGGAACTCTCTTCATGAGGATGATTTAATGGGAGAAGCTCTGAATGTTATTGCCGCTGCCAAGGAAAAAGGCGTTAATCTTTCGCTGTCCGTAGCTACCTTGTGCGGAAAGGACTTTTCTAATGATACCGAGCGCAAGGTATTCCCAATAAACCAAATCCCGGACGAGTGGGAGGGAATGGACGCTTCGGAAGAAAGTTTGGCAATCTGGAAGAAAATCATCCTTGACTCAAAAACAATTCTTTGGAATGGTCCGGTAGGTGTGTTTGAGTTGGAGAATTTTGCTCACGGTACCGGTGAAATTGCAAAATATGTAGCTGAGGCTACAAAGAAAAACGGTGCATTCTCACTGATTGGTGGTGGCGACTCGGTTGCCGCGGTCAACAAGTTTGGACTGGCAGGGGAAGTTTCCTATGTTTCCACCGGTGGCGGTGCCATGCTTGAAGCTATTGAAGGCAAAGTGTTGCCGGGAGTGGCTGCCATAGAGAAATAACCTGTTATATATAATTAAAGAGGGCGTATCATAACTCGTCTTTATGATACACCCTCTTATAAATTATCACTCGTATAAATCCCTGTTTATGCAACCCTTTTGGTCAGAGGGCATCAGGTTCACCCATTTTGAAGATAAGAAAGGAACATCCCTCGGTGGAAGCCATGTTGCAGCCTTTGAGTTTACAATAGCCGAGTATCTGTTCCGAAGGTCATTGGAGTTGTCACATATAGCGGGTGATGTGGTTCTTTATTTCTTCTGTAAAGCGCGGTTCTTGCGAAGACGCTCTTATGGACACTTGCAAGCATCTGCGCATGAGAGTAACTATACGTTTCATGTTTATTGCGATTGCGCTTAAATTCCCGACTTACGACAGATTTGTTTAGAGTACTATTGTTTTGTTTGTGAAATAATGCGACAAAAATTTGCACGTTTAGAAATTATATAGTATCTTTGCACCGCATTTATAAAATGCTTGGCTTCTCGGTTCTAACTTATTTCCGGAAGGATGGGTGAGTGGCTGAAACCAGCAGTTTGCTAAACTGCCGTGCGCGTTAGCGTACCGGGGGTTCGAATCCCCCTCCTTCCGCTTTTATTGGTCGGTTCATCTAACGGTTAGGATACAAGATTCTCAATCTTGGCATACGAGTTCGATTCTCGTACCGACTACTTGAGGTGTGATTAAAGTATTTGATTATAGGTAATAGCGGGTCAGTCGTAAAACCCAGTTGCATCCCCCTCCCTCTCATGCACATAATTTTATAAGCCTGTAAAGGAAGAAAGGAATATCCGTTACTCCCCTGAACTGTGCCCTGAAGGCTTTGACTTTTGCGTTGAAGGATTCAGCATTGGCATTTGTGACTCTATTGACAAAGAAATTGAGTATGGTATCATAATGGTTCTTAAAGGTGTCAATCACCGTATAGAAGTTGTCCACCCCCAACTTCTCTACCTCGTTAAACCACTTAGCCAGTTTCAGCCTTGCCGCGTCCTTGATGCTTTCGGCATTATAAATATCGGTAAGTTCCATGGCCAGGTCATAGGCTTTTTTGAGTTCTGGGTAGTTTTCAAAGATTATTTCCACCCTTAGCCTTTGCGATTCCGTCCACTTGGACTTGTGTTTAGTCAGTATAAACTTCGCTCTGGCAAGCAGTTGCTTGCGTGTGTCACCGTTGCTGTATCTGAATGGTTTGTAGGTTTCATTCTTGGCTTTGGCTTCCTTCATCTCCTCATTTTCTCTGTCCCTTGCCATCCACCGGTAGGCTATGCGCATGTCGTCCAAAGCGTCATAGTAAAGTTTCTGCACATGAAACCTGTCACTGGTGATGAGTGCCTTGGGGAACACCGTGCGCGCAATGATCATCATAGAGGAAGACAAGTCGAGCGTTATCTCCTTGACAGTCTTTCTTTTGGAAAGGTCAATCTTTTCCAGAACACGGATCACATCTTCGGCTTTTGTTCCCCTGACCACAGCTACCAGCGTACCCCTGCCACCTTTGCCGGCCTTGTTGGTCAGAAACGTATAGACCTCACCGCTGCTCAGACAAGTCTCATCGATACTCAGGCTCTCTCCCAGGTTCTCATCAAACAGCAGCCAGTCTCCCGCATGCGACAACTGCTCCCACTGGCGATAATCACTGAAATGCTCCTTGTATTGTGTGGAAAGCTGCTTACCGTCTACGCCATAATGAGAGCCGATACCTGTAATGCTCTCCGCAGTAGACTCAATTCTATTCTTTTAAAAAAGAAACGAACTCAGGGGATAGTTTGCTGCCCTCAGCCGTCAAGTCATCGTAAGAATAACTGAATATCTCACCCGTGGAACTGTCATGCCATTTTCGACGGCGGACATGAAGGTAAACGGGCTTGCCACGAAGGGGAAAGTCATGGACAACCCGTTCGGCGGTAAAGCCGTAACAGCTTACTTTGCCGGCCTTGCGGTCTGCCTCTTCCATAAAGTTACGCTCATCCAACCAGAAGTCTATCCGGGAAATGCTCTCTTGGATATCTATCACATCAAAATAATCTGCAAGTATCTCTGGAAAGATACAACGCAACAATTGCTCGGTCTTCATGATGCAAAGATAACAAATACTTATGAAATTATGTGCATGAGAGGGAGGGGATGCAACTGGGTTTTACGACTGACCCAAAACAACCGCTTTAGTAACTATAATTTGGCGTTAGGGAAATAAACGATACCTTATGTTATATGTTCTTCATGTTGTTAATGATGTGAAAGCTTTTGCTTTAAAATGTATGAAATAGTCTTACTTTAGGTTGTATCTCGTGATTTTTCTCTATCTTTGCAATCTATAAAATAATTTTAAAAGTTTATATAGTATGAAAGCATTTGTTTTTCCAGGTCAAGGTGCTCAATTTGTTGGTATGGGTAAAGAACTCTATGACTCTTCTCCATTGGCAAAGAAACTTTTTGATGAAGCTGACAAAATACTCGGCTTTAAAATTACAGATATTATGTTTGCAGGAACCGATGAACAGTTGAAAGAAACTAAAGTTACTCAACCGGCAGTATTCCTCCATAGTGTCGTTTCAGTTCTTTGCCTGGGAGAGAAGTTTAAGCCGGATATGACAGCTGGTCATTCTCTTGGCGAGTTTTCTGCCCTTGTAGCTTCCGGAGCTTTAAGTTTTGAAGATGGTTTAAAGTTGGTTTCGGCTCGTGCGAATGCGATGCAGAAAGCATGTGAAAAGAATCCCGGCACAATGGCTGCGATTATTGGGTTGTCTGATGAAAAAGTAGTAGAAATTTGCAAGCAGGTCAGTGATAACGGAAGCCTTTGTGTAGCTGCAAATTATAACTGTCCGGGTCAGTTGGTGATTTCTGGTATAAAAGAGGGTATAGAAAGTGCTTGTGATAAGTTGAAAGCTGCAGGTGCGAAACGCGCTTTGCCTTTGAAGGTAGGTGGTGCTTTCCATTCTCCCTTGATGCAACCTGCAAAAGATGAACTACAGGAAGCTATAGAGACAACACATTTTATGATACCAAAATGTCCTGTTTATCAGAATGTGGACGCGAAAGCGCATACTGATGCTGCTGAAATTAAAGCCAATCTTATCGCACAACTAACATCAAGTGTTCGCTGGACTGAAAGTATTCTAAATATGATAGCATCAGGTGCTGATGAGTTTATTGAGTGTGGACCCGGGAAAGCTTTGCAAGGTATGATAGGGCGTATCAACAGGGAAGTTGTTGCTCATGGTTTGGTGTAGATCGTATATCTTTTTCGTTTGAAGGAAACGATAAAGGCGTATAAAGTGTTATTCAAATGTTTCCTCTAAACGATAATATCCTAATAATTCTAAGAGGAAGATTTAAATAACACTTTTGTCCCCTTTTTGCCACTTTGGATAATTATAATATGAAGCAAGAGAAACTAATAATTTATCAGGTTCTGACCCGAACATTCGGTAATAAAAATCAAACCCGGAAAAAAAATGGAAGTCTGCACGACAATGGGGTGGGGAAGATGAATGATTTCAGTTATAAGGTTCTACGGCAAATTGCAAATCTTGGTGCAAATAGTATTTGGTTTACCGGCATATTACGTCATGCAACCACAACCAATTATGCGTCTTATGGTATCCCACTTCAAACACCAATCATTGTCAAGGGAAAGGCTGGCTCGCCCTATGCTATAACTGATTACTACGACATCGATCCAGACATATCTGTGAATGTTCCTCGCAGAATGCAAGAGTTTGAGGCTTTAATTCATAGATGCCATCATATAGGTTTGAAGATAATAATAGATTTTGTCCCTAATCATGTCGCTCGTGAATACAAAAGTATTGCGAAACCGGATGAGGTGAAGGATTTGGGCGAATCCGATGATAAAAGTAAACATTTTGATGCTCAAAATAACTTCTATTATTGTCCGAATGAGCACTTAGACTTGTCTGCTGTTACCAATGATTGTGATTTTTTGTGCACGCCTTATGAAGAATATCCGGCCAAGTGTACCGGCAATGATAAATTTGATGCGTATCCACAACGGAATGATTGGTATGAAACAGTTAAGCTTAATTATGGTGTGGATTATTGTGATTTAGGAGGGAGGAGTTCCCACTTCTCTCCCATACCATCTACTTGGCTAAAGATGACAGATGTCTTGCTTTTTTGGGCTGGAAAAGGAATTAATGGTTTTCGATGTGATATGGCAGAGATGGTACCAAAAGAGTTTTGGTCCTATACCATCAAAAGAGTAAAAGAGCGTTATCCCGACATTCTATTTATAGGCGAAGTGTATAATCCTTCCTTGTATCGAAGTTATCTACATACCGGCTTTGACTTTCTTTATGATAAAGTGGGTATGTATGATTGTCTTCGTGAAGTAATCTGTAACAGACTTCCTGCATCATCTATAACTCAAGTATGGCAGAACACGGATGATATTCGGGATCACATGCTTTACTTTCTTGAAAATCATGATGAACAGCGTGTCGCATCCAACTTTTTTAGTGGGAATGCTCTAAAAGGTATCCCTGGCATGATAGTTTCGGCTTTGTTGCGTACTAATCCATTCATGATATATGCTGGACAGGAATTTGGCGAGCGAGGCATGGATGAAGAGGGCTTCTCCGGATTAGACGGTCGCTCCACGATATTCGATTATTGGTGTGTTGATGGTGTATATAATGGCTATTTTTCACGTAAAAACCTTACCCCCCGGCAGCTTTATCTGGAAACTATGTACAAAAAAATATTGAATATCTGTAATGTTGAGAAAGCTGTTCGCGAGGGTAAGACCTTTGATTTGATGTATGCGAATTTGGATAATCATAATTTTAATGATAAAAAACTCTTTGCGTTTCTTCGGAAATCCGTTGACGAAACCTTATTTGTTTTGGCGAATTTTGACAATGAAGCACACCAATCTGACATAATCATCCCTACTCACGCTTTTGACTATCTTGAACTGAAAGAAGGAAATGTAAACATGACAGATCTTTTATCAGGAGAAAAGCTCAAAGTTAGACTTTCTAAAGATGGCTTTTGCAAGATTCAGGTTGATGCATTGTCAGGAAGAATTTATAAATTTTAAGAATATGTTTTTAAGCGATTATCAATTTAATTCTCATTGCAAAGAGGATTTTCCACCTGCACATACATGCGAACATCTTCTCAATCAGCTGATGATAAGAATGTTTGGTACTACGAGAAGCCACAATTCTCACATTGAACGCAAGAAAAGTATGATGTCTTTCGTGCTTGAAACGAAACCCGGACGAAAGGAAGAGAAAGTAATTGAACAAGAGATGAATAGGCTCATAGATTTGGACATGCCCGTAATTTGCGAAATGGTGAATACATCTTCAATGGCAGAAAAGTTTCCTATTGAAAATAACTCTTTAAATGCTTCTGAGAAGATACGTGTAGTGAAAATTGGCGACTATGATGTGTGTCCTTGCATTGGCAAGCATGTACGTTCGACTCGACAGATAGGACGGTTTGAATTGTTAGGTACAAATTGGGACGAATATTCAAAGACGTACAAGTTACGTTTTAAAGTCATACCATCATGAACTTCAATCAAAACAATGACGATACACGTAAGGCGGAGTTGATTAGAATGATTGAGCACTCGGTGGAAAATTTAACCATTGATGAACTCGAAGCTCTTTATTATGACCTTGTAGCGAAAGATTACATTAGATATTGAAAAGAGCGCGGTTACAGCCTCTCGCCGTCCCCACGCCTTAAAGTTAAACTTAAACCACAAAGAGTCATTCCGAACAATCTCCTTACCAGACTAATACTTCTTTCGTTCTTAATTTACTTTACCAAACTATTTAAACACTATTATGATTGAATGACATTGCAAAGATAATAAAAAAAGCACTACTATTAATATAATAAATACGCCTTTTATTGCATATTCTACGGAAATGTTATATTATGACGTGTAAAATAAATAATTATATATAAATTATGCATTATGCCTATTGAATTATAAGTATGACTCTGAAGGTGAAAGAAATATTGAATTTGGCATTGCCATCTATTGTCAGTAATATAACAGTTCCATTATTAGGTCTTGTCGATTTATATATTGTTGGACATATTGGTAATGAAACTTATATCAGTGCCATTGCCGTGGGATCTATGATTTTTAATATTATCTATTGGGTTCTTGGCTTTTTGAGAATGGGTACAAGTGGGATGACTTCTCAGGCGTATGGAAAGAAGTCGTGGGATGATACATTGCGAGTACTTTTACGTGCATTGACAATAGGTTTTTGCATGGGTGTCTTGTTTATTCTATTCCAAAGGTTCATAGAATGGAGTATGGTACTTCTTATGGGCACACCGATTAGTTCTGTTTCATTAGTGAGTATTTATTTTCGTATTACAATATGGGGGGCACCTGCAATGTTGGGGTTGTATGGTCTTACCGGATGGTTTATAGGAATGCAGAACACAAAAGTCCCAATGATAATAGCCATTGTCCAAAATATTACGAACATTCTTGCATCTTTGTTTTTCGTCTTTGTGTTGGATTGGCAGATAAAAGGTGTTGCAGCTGGTACAATGATTGCCCAGTGGACAGGTTTCTTAATGGGGCTTTATATATTGCGTAAGAGTTTGTACCGAAAAAGTATTTTTAATTCCAAACGGAACGAATATTTCTCATTACGTTTTATACGCTCTACTTTGTCTTATTGTGGCGCATGGAAACATTTCTTTACTGTAAACAGAGATATCTTTTTGCGAACCCTTTGCCTTGTAGCTGTTAATATGTTCTTTACGAGTGCTGGAGGTAGGCAAGGAGCAATGATACTTGCTGTGAATACTCTGTTAATGACTCTTTTCACTTTATTTTCCTATGTGATGGATGGGTTTGCTTATGCAGGCGAGGCTTTAAGTGGTAAATATTATGGCGCGAAAGATAAAGAAGGATTTTCAAACATGTTACGACAGTTGTTTTGTTTCGGAATGGGTATGGTTGTTTTCTTTACTGCCGTGTATGTTTTAGGAGGTTTACGATTTCTTCGTTTTCTAACCGATGATGCGGCTGTAATCATTGCATCAAAGCCCTATTTGCCATGGGCATGTCTGATTCCCATTGCCGGTGTTTCCGCCTTTATATATGATGGAATTTTCATTGGAATGACGGAAACGAAAGGTATGTTAATCTCCTCTTTAGTTGCGATGTTGTGTTTCTTTGGATTTTACTTTCTTACAACATCTCTCATGGGCAATCATGCACTATGGATAGCTTTCTTGATATTTCTCTCATTTAGAGGCATCCTTCAGTATTTTTGGGCTGATTTGTATCTATTTAAACGGTTCGAAACCGATAAATGATTTAACCAATCCACATCTTTCACGGTAAGCATCCAATATTGGATGCTTACGATACACCGGAAATTAATTTTCGAATTAGTAAAGAAAACGCCATCCACGAACTTCGAGGATGGCGAATATATTGATTTCAATCAATAGTTATTTTTTCATTCCTTTATATGCCTTGTTTAAGCCTTTAACAACATCGTTTGTGATATTGTATGTCTTATCTGCATAAAGGATATTGTCTCCACTTTTGGCAAGAATCATAGAATACTTCTTGTCTTTGTTATACTCCACGAGGAAGTGGTGAACACTATCTGAGAGTGCCTTGTTGTATTTAGCAACCTCATTTTGGTATTCGCTCCCCAATCGCTGTTGCAAAACGTCGGCATCCTGAGCTTGTTTTTGAATACTCGCCTGAATTTGTTCAGCCTGTGCCTGAGTATATTTGTTTGAGCGAATATCTTGTTGGAAGTTCGCAGCTGCTTTCTGGATGGACTGCTGCTTATTGGCGAGTGTTTTCTGAATATTAGCCTCCTTGGCTTTCATTATTTTGGTTACTTCTTTCCAATACGTATATTGACTCATGATGGAATCAATTTCCACATAAGCAACTTTTTGTTCATTTTGAATGGAAGCAGCGGATTCTGTCTTTGTAGATGCTTTTGTGTCATTCGATTGTGGCTTATTATTACATGACATTATTCCAAATGTCGTTACTGCAATTGCCATGGCACTTAAAAATTTCTTCATAGGTGTATATCTTTTTTTTTGTTATTATTTTCTTTTCTCATAAAAAAATATTAGTAATGTCAGCATGCACGATTGAGTGCTCTTGCCTCTTTGTCTTGGTCTAACACGCAGTGAATACCTTGATTTCTTAAGGCTTTGTTATCGTGAATATGCTGGGATTTGAATTGCCCTCCTTTTTTAAAAAGGATTCTTATGCTCAACAATACTATCGCAATTGCAATTATTAACATACTCAATAATAATGTCTCAACCATTTTATATATCTTTGCAATAAATATTTTCGGCAAAGGTAACATAAATCGCGAAGATATCAAAACAAAAACCTATTAAAAATGACAAACAAAGAATTAAAACCTGCTCAAGTTTTCGAGCAATTCGCAAAGATTAACGCAATTCCCCGTCCCTCAAAGCATGAGGAAAGAATGATTGAATATTTGGTGGAATTCGGTAAAAGTCGCAACCTTGAAACAAAGGTAGATAAAACCGGCAATGTGCTTATCTGCAAACCGGCAACCAAGGGAATGGAAAATGTTCCCACCGTAATCCTTCAGAGCCACATGGATATGGTCTGCGATAAGTTGGTAGATGTCGATTTCGATTTTTACAATGACCCGATTAAAACTAAAGTTGAAGGCGAATGGCTAACAGCCGAAGGGACAACACTTGGTGCTGACGATGGAATTGGTTGTGCTTACGAATTGGCTATCTTGGATTCAGATGACATTGAACATGGTCCCATCGAATGTCTTTTCACCGTGGATGAAGAAACAGGGCTTACGGGAGCTTTCGGACTTGAAGCAGGATTTTTGTCGGGCAAGTATCTTATCAATCTTGACTCAGAAGACGAAGGTCAGCTTTTTGTCAGCTGTGCCGGAGGCATTACCACGGCAGCTACATTCTCCTTCGAGAGAGAGGACGCGCCAATGGACTATTTCTTCATGGAAGCAAGCCTGAAGGGTCTTATCGGCGGACATTCCGGAGATGATATCAACAAGCAACGCGCCAATGCCATTAAGATTTTGTCGCGTTTCCTCTATATGGAGCAAGAGAAAATGGACTTGCGATTGGCTCAATGGAACTCAGGAAAGATGCACAATGCCATTCCTCGTGACGGAAAAGTTATTTTCGCGGTTCCAACCAACAAGAAAGAAGAGGTAAAGGCTGATTGGAACATCTTCACAAACGATGTTCAAGACGAATATCACGTGTCTGATCCCAACATGGTTTGGAATATGGAAAGTGCTGACACCCAAAAAGTAATGGAAAAGAAAGTAAGTCGAAATCTCATCTCCGCCATTCAAGCGATGATAAATGGTCCTATTGCCAATTGTCAGGACGAGATTATTTCCTATCTCGTTGAAACCTCAAGCAATATTGCCAGCGTTCAGAGTGAAGACAACAAAGTAGAAGTGGTAGCCTCGCAGCGATCAAGCGTAATGAGCAACCTAAAGAACATTGCTAACAGCATAAAGGCATGCTTTGAACTTGCCGGTGCTAAGGTTGAACAAGGTGACGGATATCCGGCATGGAAAATGAACCCTGACTCAAGGCTTGTAGAGGTTGCAGTCGAAGAATACAAAAAGCTTTTTGGCAAAGAACCGAAAGTACTCGGCATACACGCAGGATTGGAATGTGGTCTTTTCTCTGAAAAATATCCGGATTTAGACATGGTTAGCTTCGGTCCGACACTGCGCTTCGTTCACACTCCGGAAGAACGCTTACATATACCATCGGCTCAGATGGTGTGGGATCATTTGCTTGCAGTATTGAAAAACATCAAGTAACCCATTAGCTGAATAAGATTTAGACATCGCTCGCTTCATGCAAAAAACTTGAAGCGAGCGTTTTTCAATAGTGCCATAAATAAATTCAGGCGTAATGGACATTTGGTAGGCTGAAAAGCTCCAAATGTCCATTATTTATTACCCTTGTACCATTTGAAAGCCTATGAATAAAAACACGTGTCTTCTGTAGCAGTTCAAATGCTAAAACGTATCATATAATAAGATTCAGTTGCTCATATGGGACATATTCTTATCAGCTTATCCGAATTGGCATTTATCTATGTCCACCAAATGTGGAGCGATTGTTATTACCACCTACTGAACGTGTACCACCTCCAAAACTCCTATTTTGTGTTCCAAAAGAACGATTTCCTCTTGAAGGCGAAAATGAGCGACTTGGTGCCTGTCTGAAATTACCGTTTCCAACACTTCGACTGCCACCGAATCTTCCACTTTCGGGTGAATTGAATCCGAAATTTCCCGTTCCTTGGTTCACAGTCGTGCGTGTGGAACTTCTTCTCGGTGCGTTTATATTGCCAAAGTTGCGACTTCCTCCAAAGTTCCTATTTTGTTGATTGCCAAACGAACGTCTTCTGTTGTCTTGTGGATTTTGCGATAGTGTGTTGAAACCATCTCGATAATCTCCTCTTTGAAATCTATCTCGCATACCAAATGAGTTGCCATTACCTCTCGAACCATAAAGATTACGTCCGTTATACCAACTACGTCCGCCATTCATTCTCCAGCTGTGTCCGCCACGATAGACGGCGTAAAATCTCGGCATGCCGAAATAAAAATAGTTGCGCTGGGGATAGCGTGCGTAAATTCCGAAGTGCCAGTATCCGGCATCCCACCACAGCGGTCTGTAAAAATAGGCAGCACTGGTATAAGTTCGGAATTGCCAATCCAATAAGATATAACTTAAATCCAAATTGCGTTGAGCCCAATATGCTCCAAAAAGATCGTCTGCCGAGGTGATACTCATCAGATAATCTAAATTAATTTCGTATGCGGCTTCATATTGCTCTTCCGTAAGATTGAGTTCGTATGCCATCTTATCAGTCAAGAATAATGCTTGATTGCGTGCCTGCTCATAGCTCATTGCATCTGCTGAGACAGATATTGTGAATACTGCGACGAGTGTAAATAAAAACTTCTTCATAGTGATGTTTCCTTTCTTGTTTAATCAATTTTGTGCATAAAGCACTATGATGTTACAATGCAAAAGAACAAATAAAAGATGGGCAATTAAAGGGATTTTCCCTAAATGGGAAAGGAAATTCCCTAAATTCGCGAATTGATTATCCAAACTGAATATAATACATCTTATATTGATTTATATCCCTTGTCTCAATTTTATTGTCATCATCATTTTTTTCTAATAAATCACTTGACAAAGTGCTACAAATATTAATTCATCTGATGGGTATCAATAGTGTACTAAATATTTTTCGACAACTCACGAAGCATCGCATAAATCATAAGACTTGACGTGTTTTCTCTCTCATCATACATGGCGTATATCTCCAATTCACATTCAGGTGGTGTATGGCAGACGCTTGACAGCGAACATTCTACCTGTCCGACATCATGAAATTATATTACAAAAACCATATTGGGAACACACTTTGTAATCTGTTGATAATCAGGATGATATTAATTGCGATTTAAAAGCTTGGCTTTTGTATTCCAATTCATGACCTTTTGCAGTGCAAAAGGTAAGTTTTTGGAAAGT
This sequence comes from Prevotella brunnea, assembly GCF_008016795.1. Lineage (GTDB taxonomy): Bacteria > Bacteroidota > Bacteroidia > Bacteroidales > Bacteroidaceae > Prevotella > Prevotella brunnea. The sequence continues at coordinate 7,861 of NZ_SDIK01000007.1, read as the reverse complement.
GAAAGCTAAGCTTTGGGTGGATGAATGAAGAATATTTAGGACATTATTGGACCGGTATCTGTTTTGTCAAGTGATTTGCGAGAGTGCTAAAATGGATAGTTGACTGAAAAGAATGGGGTTTCTATCATAAGTTGCACTCAAGTTCTCAGCAAATATGGTGTTATTTCGCTATGCGCTTGTCTTTTTCCTCCCAAGCCATAAATCCTCCCAATAAGTTGGTTGTTTTATATCCTTCTTTATTAAGTATGGAGCATGCTTTGGCTGATCGTTTTCCGGAACGACAATACACTGCTACCATATGCTTTTTGTTAAGCTGTTTTTTACTTATGGTTTCAAATGTTGAATTTAATACATCTATGTTAATAGCACCCGGAATATGCCCTTCTGTGTATTCTTCAGGTGTTCTCACATCCACCAATTGCACTTTTTTCTTGGCAATGATCGCCTCAAACTCGTTTACGTTTACATTTTCGGTCTTTACTTGCATGGATGAGCCACAAGATGAGAGTCCGATTAAGGCAAGTAATGCCGTCAGGACTTTTCCCATGATAAAATTTTGTTTCAACATGATAAAATTTTTGTTTCAAATGATTTATTTGTTCATTAGATGTTTTATTGCTTTCACCGGATGATAGAAGAACATTCTTGGACCTGCCCATCTCATGATTTTTCTTATTTCTTCACGTTTTTCTTTAGCATAACAATGTGATGAGCAATTCTTGCAAGCAGGTTTCTTTTCTCCCCAACGGCAATGTTCCAATCGTTTATCACAATAATCAGCCAACTCTTTCAGTTCTCCGGTCAGTTCTTTACAGCCTTTTTTATGTGTTGCGTAAAGTTTTATTATCTCACGCACGGTCTGTTTCTGTCTTTCTATTTTTGTCATCTGCTACCTTTTCCTACGTTGTTCGGAAATTATACATTTCTCACTCTGTAATGGCAGTATCCTTCTCATTGTTTTCAACATTTTCTTTTGCCATCATTCTGCCAAATAAGAACGCTATCGCGAATGATTTCCAAGTATGGATGCAGAGGATAATAACGCTTGTGACGAAAGTTGTTAGATATAGCAAGATGGTAAAAAAGGTTGTTTGCGAATTTTCATCTCCTTGAATTATTGAGTTTTGATTGGCTATATAGCAATACAACAATATGAACAGGGGTGTGGCAATAATCATATAGATTGTTAGCGATATGGTGCTCGCCAATAGAGAAAAAGAAAGGTATCCGGGAAAACTTCTTGAGATTAACGATAGTCTTTCTTTAAGCATCGGGACATTCTTTATAAATCTCAAGGATTTATAATTGAAAGCGCTAAAAAGAAATACTGTCAGGAGCAATGCCGGTTGCCAAAAATACCATACGCTCTCAAGCAGTAGGATGATGGTTATAGACATTGCAAGAGCGGTTGTGAGTAAATGCCATATAGTGTATCTGCACAAACTCATGAAATTTTTATTCCATAGATTATGTCCGGCTGATATACAACTCGAAATACTTCTGTTTTTTACTAAATTTTCAATTACCATCGTATTTTTATCTCCTTCTAAATTCAGCGCAAGTGATCGCCGTTGCAATTGCCACATTAAGCGATTCCGCTTTGCATTCCTGTTTTGAGAAATTTGGAATGAGTAATTTCTTGTTTATTTTGTTTCTTATCTCTTTTGAAATTCCTTTCCCCTCATTCCCCATAATAATAATCCCATTTGGTGTAAGCTCCTCATTGTAAATGTCATTTCCATCAAGTACCGTTCCGTAGATGGGGTAATGGGGTGGGAGAGAGTCTATAAATTCATTCAAGTCAAGGTAATGAACTTCAACTCTCGCAATACTCCCCATCGTGGCTTGAATCACTTTCGGATTCCAGCAGTCCACTGTTCCTAATGAACAAAATATGTGTTTAATTCCGAACCAGTCAGCAATCCTAATGATGGTTCCAAAATTTCCCGGGTCTTGGACGTCATCTATACCTATTGCCAATTCTTTTTCGGGGGAGAAACTGCGAATGTTTCCAGACTTTAGTTTGAAGATTCCCATCTTATTTTGCGGATGTTGCAAAAAAGATATTTTTTTTATATCCTCAAATTCATCAAAGATCTCTACGGCTTCAAATCCGGAAGCCAATAAGTCATTGACGACTTTCGGACCTTCCGCCACAAATAGTTGCGCTTTTTCTCTTCCTTTCTTATATTCTAATGATCGGATAAGTTTTATTTTATTATTGGAAATCATATGGCAAATTTACAAAAAACTCTTTATCCAAGCTACATATACCTTAACTTTTTAGTATATTTGCGCAAAAATAAGAAAATAGAGATGCATCGTTCAAAACCATTGACTTTTTTCATTCCGATTTTATTTATCGCTTTATTTTTGTTGAATTCCTGTTCAGCTGATAAGTTTGTTGGTGAAGGAGACTATTTGTTGGACAAAGTGGAGATAAAATCCAATAAAAAGAATTTTGATGCTTTACAGTTTGAACAGTATGTCAGACAGAAAGCTAATTCAAGATGGTTCTCGCTCTTTAAAATACCTTTGGGAATTTATGCCTTATCCGGGCAAGATACTACAAAGTGGATTAATAAAACTCTGCGAAAAATGGGAGAGGAACCCGTAGTGTATGATACCTTAGAGACTCGATTGTCGGCGGAAGATTTAAAAACCGCGTTGAATAACATGGGATATATGAAGGCAAAGGTGGAATTGCAGACCAAAGTGAAAGGGAAAAAGTTGACAGCTATTTACATTCTGCATCCCGGCAATCCTTATATGATTAATAGCTTTGTTTATGATATTCAAGATTCTATAGTGGAAAAGGTACTAAATCCGCACTTAAACACAAAATTGAGTAATCGGACGCCACGTCAGTTCACAGTTTCCGCTTTGGATAATGAAAGGAAAAGATTGACCAAAATATTGAATGATTCTGGATATTATCGTTTTAATAAGGATTTTATCTATTATACTGCCGATTCCGTGCAAGGTTCTAAATTTGTTGATATCACCTTACATCTGACAAAATATAAAGCAAGTAGTACAGAAGAATTATCGCTGCACCCCAGATATCGTATCGGTAAAGTGAACATACTCCCGGGCGATTCCACCGGATTACAACTTAGGAATAGTATCATCACGGATAACAATCTTATCGAGACCGGTAAATTTTATTCTGCAAGCGATTTGCAAAAGACGTATAATAATTTTGCACGTTTGAGTGCCATAAGATATACGAATATAGAGTTTAGAGAGCACCAGGATATTGAGAAAATCATCTTAGGTAGGACTTTAGGAGGTAAGCCTTCTCACATTCATTATTTAGATGCCAATATTCACCTATCGAACAACAAGCCACACTCAATATCTTTTCGTCCTGAAGGTACCAATACAGCTGGAAACTTTGGAGCTGCCGCTACGCTAACTTATCAGAATAGAAACCTATTTAAAGGTAGCGAACTTTTTAGTTTGGAATTACGAACGGCATTCGAAGCTATTTCAGGATTAGAAGGATACGATAATCATAATTACGAAGAATACAGCGTGTTGTCTCGTCTGAAATTTCCACGTTTTCTCTCACCTTTTTCAACAAGAGAGTTTCGACGAAGAAGCAATGCCACATCCGAAGTATCGATTAGTTGGGACTTACAAAACAGACCAGAATTTCACAGACGTGTATTCTCGGCTTCATGGAAGTATCATTGGGCAGAACCAACGAAGTTCTTGAATTTTGAATTTGATGTCCTTGATTTAAGCCATGTCTATATGCCTTGGATTAGTGCGACCTTTAAGAAAGATTACTTGGATGATGTAAATAACAGAAATGCTATATTACGCTATAACTATGAAGATTTATTTATCATGAAGATGGGTTTTTCTGTTGTTTATAATAATAACAATAATGCCATTCGAATGCAAATCGAATCAGCGGGAAACGTTCTAAACGGAGCTTCAAGTTTATTTCATCTCAAGGAAGATTCACAAGGACAATATAAACTATTTAATACCGCATACGCTCAATACGCAAAGTTTGATATTGATTATACTAAACTTCTTCTTTTTGATCCTAAAAATTCTCTTATTCTTCATGGTAGCATAGGTATCGCATGGCCTTATGGCAATAGCAAAGTGCTACCTTTTGAAAAACGTTATATCGCGGGAGGTCCAAACTCTGTGCGAGGATGGAGTGTTCGCGAACTTGGACCTGGAAGGTTTAGGAGAACGGACGGAAGAATCGACTTTATAAATCAAACGGGAGACCTTAAACTCGACTTGAACATGGAATACCGTACGCACCTGCTTTGGAAATTTGAGGGGGCTGCATTTATAGATGCCGGAAATATTTGGACGTTAAGAAATTATACGGAGCAACCGGGTGGGCAGTTTAAGTTAAGCAAATTCTATAAACAAATCGCCATGTCGTACGGCTTGGGAGTGCGTTTGAATTTCGATTATTTTATTCTTCGCTTCGATGCGGGCATGAAAGCCATTAATCCGGCTTATGAAACCACGAAAGAACATTATCCGATAATTCATCCAAACTTTGCACGCGATTTTACTCTTCATTTTGCGGTGGGATTGCCATTCTAACGTTTTGTTTCCAATTCGTATTCAGACGGTGGTAAACAGATTCTTGATACCGGACATGCGACCTGATTATCACTGTGAAATTACATGACAAAAACAGCATCAAAAGTACTCAAGAAAAAAAATACGGTTGTCTTAATGCCGAAAAATGTATCTTTATTCTGACTTTTGTAAAAGGCAGAATGTCGAAAACGTTAGGAAAAAACATTTCCGGCACCAAGCCTTTTTACGATAAAGTTAGATTAGGATTTTTGCCCTATTGGGATTTTGTAGTCGGAAACCAGCTTCGTGTGTTATTGGCAATCCTTACTAACATCAACATCACCGGAACTTCGACCAGCACGCCCACCACCGTAGCCACTGCAGCCCCGGATTGTAAACCAAAAAGAGAAATAGCCACAGCAACCGCCAATTCAAAGAAATTACTTGCCCCAATCATTCCGGCAGGTGCGGCAACATCATGGGGTAATTTCCACCATTTCGCCCAACCGTAAGCAACGAAGAATATCAGAACTGTTTGCAACACAAGCGGAACTGCAATCAATAAGATATGCAGAGGATTGTTCAGTATCGTTTCTCCTTGAAATGAAAACAGGATAATAAGCGTTAATAACAACCCGCCTACCGTATAATTATCAAATTTCTTAATAAATACGTTATTGAAATACTCCACACCTTTGCGGCGGATAACCATTATTCGGGTAATGATCCCGGCAGCAAGTGGTATCACAACAAACAGCCCTACGGATAACAACAGAGTGTCCCACGGGATTGATACGCCGCCAACTCCCAGCAAGAAAGCAACGATAGGGGCAAACGCTACCAATATGATTAAATCGTTCACAGCCACTTGTACCAGTGTATAAGCGGCATCCCCTTTAGTAAGGTAACTCCACACGAACACCATAGCTGTACAAGGTGCAGCCCCCAATAGTACCGCCCCAGCTAAATATTCTTCGGCTAATCCGGCAGGTATAAAGGCTTTGAAAACTACATAGAAGAACAAATAGGCTATTCCGAACATGGTAAATGGCTTTATCAGCCAATTTGTAACGCAAGTGACTATTATTCCTTTCGGACGCTTGCCGACATTCTTAACACTTTGAAAATCCACTTTTAGCATCATCGGATAAATCATTAACCAAATCAGGATTGCCACAGGTATAGACACGTTGGCATATTCAAATTTGCTTAATGTTTGCGGAACTGCTGGAAGCCATTGTCCCACGGCAATTCCAATAATGATGCACAAGGCAACCCAGATAGTCAGGTATTTTTCAAAAAATCCAATTCCTTGTTTCTTTTCCATAATAACAAATATTTAGCTTAATTGTGGTTTTAATTCGTCCAGGTAGAAATCATAGAAACGGGCTTTTATTTCATCCCGTACCCGATGAAATTCACTGTTTATAAACTCTGGCGTTCCGATTGCTTCCGAGGGGTCGTCAAATCCTATATGCAGTCTCTTCCCGACTTTACCAGTAAACACTGGGCAGCTTTCATTTGCCCCACCGCAGACCGTAATCACATAATCCCATTCCTGCCCTATATATAGGTTTACACTTTTAGGGATATTATGGGCTAAATCTATACCTATTTCTTCCATAACCTTTACCGCCATCGGATTAACCTTTTCAGCAGGTTTTGTTCCTGCTGAGAAGACATCCAGTTTATTGTCAAATGATTGTAGAAAGCCATGTGCCATTTGGCTGCGGCAGCTATTCCCTGTGCAAAGAATTAAAATCTTCATGTTTTTAGTTATTTTTCCAAGCTATTAGGGCAGCATTTCCCTTTGACAATTCTTCTACTTTCTTAATCCAAACCAATTCATTTTGCGCCTTTGCTCGCAAGAAAGAATTTTCAGTGTCAGTTAATGACAAGCAAGCATTCACGATCCACCATTTATTATTAATCCTGGCACGTTGTAAATCCATTTGCAAACGTTCGGCTTCAAATACGGGTGTTGCTTCGGGTAGGGTCACAATAACGACTTCTGTTTCCTGCGGGCTTCTCAAACGCGGTAACAGCTTTCTTACGGAAGCGGGAGTGTCGCCATGTGTACATTGAACTTCTTTATGGTAACTTTCCGTTGCATCCAGCAACAACAAAGTGTGTCCAGTAGGTGCGGTGTCAATTACTACGACTTCATTTTCTGCCTTATCGACAATTTCAGCAAAAGCCCTAAATACTGCAATTTCCTGCGTACACGGTGAACGTAAATCTTCCTCTATATATTCCATATCATCGGCTGTCATTGTTTCCGCTGCCTTGCTGCGAACCTCGTTTTTATAGGCTTCCAACACTTCCGCTTCGTCAATACGGCTTACCGTAATGCCAGCCTGAACAGCAAGGTTATAATTCAGATGGTTTGCGGGGTCAGTGGTGGTAAGATGTACCTTTGCACCAAGTTTTGTTAATTTCAGGGCTATTTCAGTGGCTAAAGTGGTTTTTCCCACGCCGCCTTTTCCCATAGTAAAAACAACCCTTTTTCCTGATTGATAGAGGTCGTTTACCAGTTCATCCATCCCTATGGCATCGGTAATCCGCTGATAGCTCGCATCATTTGTTAAATTATCACTGTAAAGCATCCGGCAGATATTCGCAATATTAGATAAATTGTATGACCGTAAAGGGACATAATAAGACGGATATTCCAGCAACTCCGCAGGAATCTGTTTCAGGGCATTTTACGACTGACCCCTTATAGACCCAATTTTAACTATCTGAAATTATAAAAATATCAGGAGGGATACCCATCCTGATATTTTACTATACAATAAGAGGTGCCTAGCAGAATCGAACTGCTCTACACGGTTTTGCAGACCGTTACCTAACCGACCGGCCCAGGCACCATGATATTCCATCTGAAATGCGGATGCAAATTTAGCAATAATATTTCATACTGCCAAATTTTCATTAAAGAAAAATCAAAAGTTTCAATAATTTTAGGTCTTACAAGTATTCAAGGAGTGGATTCCAACTTTTAATGAACCAAAGGGATTATCCAATACCATTTGTTGGTTGTAAATCGAGTTCTTGAGGGGTGGCTTGATCGTAAAAATTCGATCCGACCAGTACCGCGAAATTATATTACAAAAACTACGCCCGAAGCACGTCTCATAACTTGTTGAAAATCAGTATGATATTAATTATTTTGTAAAAGCTTATCTTTTGCACTCCAATTCCTTACCTTTTGCATTGTAAAAGGTAAGCTTTTGAAACGTGAAAGGTAAGCTTTGGATAGATGAATGAAGAATAATCTGTCTTTTCCTGAATTCAC
>NZ_SDIK01000076.1 GCF_008016795.1 Prevotella brunnea | reverse complement strand
TCGAATGTTCACTGTCAAATGCCTGTTTACCATTACCTGAATACGATTTGGAGTCATGAGGAGGTATGTGTTATTCAACATTGGAACAAAATACATCAAGTCTCATGATTTGATGAAACTTTGCGTGGGGGCACAAAATTATTTTATTACTGTCCGCTAAACATAGAAATCCTCATTCCAACTCATTGAGACACAATAGTTCGGATGACAGCATGTTAGTGACAAGCCCCCTTATTCATTTTCTGTTACCTCGGGTGGCGATTCAGCCGCTGCTTCAAGCATGAGTTTCATGTCGGCATCCGGCATGTTGAAGAAATTATTCATGTTGAGGTATTCCATAAGTACAATGCGCACCATAGTAGCCAGCCCTGAGAAACTCCACCGCCTCTGCAATGAGCTTTGCAGCAGTGACAGTAATAGATTGGCAATGAGTGTAACCCAAATCTGTATCTTGATGGCGTTGGCACTCTCCCCATAGAAGTATCTAAGCGGGAAGTTCTGTTTTATCTGCTTGAAAAGAGACTCTATCTGCCACCTCCTGCGGTAGATGGCTACGATAGTCTCCATGGACATGTCAAAGTCGTTGGTAAGCAAGGACACCAACTTTGGCATCTTTCCCTTCTTGATATCCACATAGGTGATGATACGCGCTATATGGTTGATACCGCCCTTCCTGAACACCACCACCTGCTCACGATATTCCATCAGCCCATCCTCGTTCATATCCATGCAGTCTACCAACACCTCGTATTTGAGATTTTTCTTCATCTTGGTGACATAGACAACGTTCCTCTCGGTCAGTTCCTCAAACTTTTCATAGTTGATATATGCACGATCCAGGGCAATGATTTCATCATGCTTGAAATGGCTGGGGGCGAGCATAAAGGAATCGTTGGTAGCAGCAGAAGTGAACTTCACGTCACAGTGAACTCCTTCGTTTGCATGAATGACGGAATGCACTTTTATGCCTCCCTTCTTCTTTCCCGTCTTAGGATGCCGTCCCACACCCTTGAAGATGACGTTAGAGAACAGGGTTATCGTGGTGGAATCGATGATTCTCAGACGTTTTATCCATTCCTCCGTACCATTGCGTCGGCTGTCCGAAGAAAGTTTGTCCTTATTGGACTCGTAAAGGTCGTGATACACGTCCTCAAAGAATTTCTCCGAGCGTCTGGCGTTCGCGTCTGACAGGGTACTGCGCTTAGGAACCCTGTCAATGCCTATGTGATGAAGCTTGCGCACCTCAGCCGTCATTGCCGCCTCTATCTCGCGCAGGGAGTCGAAGCGCATGATGACTGCATACAGCATCGTAAGAAGATGGGTGAAGCCATCAAAGGTCTTCACATACCGCTCACCGCCGTTCCGACGGCTTATTTCAACTATTTTATC
>NZ_SDIK01000075.1 GCF_008016795.1 Prevotella brunnea | reverse complement strand
ATCAATTTCAAAAGCCAAAAGATATGATTAAACAAAGAATTGTGTAATTTTGCACTTGCTTATGGAATCCGCCCTGACATTTCTCATTTATAACAATCCTTAAAATCATTTATATTTTCATTTTAAGCTGCATCAGTATCATTTTATTTTTGTACTTTTACACCGTGTTCAAGCCGTTCGTACGGCTTAAATCGAAAATAAACGCCATTATAGGCGATTTCTACCTATTTTTAGGTAACTCAAGCTAATCAAAAACGATACAACAATTACTATAAATTAATAATGGACGAAAATCAGACAATAGATCACGACAGAATCTTAAAAATCAACATTGAGGAAGAGATGAAAAGCTCGTATATCGACTATTCCATGTCGGTAATTGTAGCGCGTGCACTTCCGGATGTTCGTGATGGCTTTAAGCCCGTACACCGCCGTATCCTATACGGTATGCGTGGGATTGGCAATTTCAGTAATCAGCCATACAAAAAATGCGCCCGCGTTGTAGGTGAAGTCTTAGGTAAATATCACCCACACGGAGATTCTTCCGTTTACGGTGCCTTAGTGCGTATGGGGCAGGAATGGAACATGCGTTACAAGCTCGTTGATGGTCAAGGAAATTTCGGTTCGGTGGATGGTGATTCGCCTGCTGCAATGAGATATACAGAGTGTCGTTTGGCAAAGATGGGAGAACATGTCATGGACGATATCGAAAAAGACACCGTTGATATGGTAAATAATTTCGATGATACCTTACAAGAGCCTGCAGTGATGCCTACAAAAATTCCTAATTTGTTGGTAAACGGAGGCAATGGAATTGCGGTAGGAATGGCAACCAATATGCCAACCCACAACCTCAACGAGGTAATAGATGGCTGTTGTGCTTGCATAGATAACCCCGATATTTCCATCGATGAATTAATGAAGTACATTCCGGCACCCGATTTTCCAACAGGAGCTTTTATCTATGGACTTGAGGGGGTGAAGGATGCTTACGAAACCGGTAAAGGACGTATCGTGTTGCGCGCGAAAGCTGAAATAGAAAGCAATGATCAACATGATAAAATTGTTATAACGGAAATACCTTATGGGGTAAACAAACAACAGCTCATAGAATATATTGCCGATTTGGTGAAAGATGGACGTTTAGAAGGCATTTCCAACGTAAATGATGAAACTGGACGTCAAGGAATGCGTATTGTTGTAGATGTCAAACGCGATTCCAATGCGAATGTGATCTTAAACAAACTGTTCAAAATGACGGCTTTACAGAGTTCATTCTCAGTAAACTGCATTGCATTAGTGAAAGGTCGCCCTAGACTATTGAGTCTGAAAGAATGTATCAAGTATTTTGTTGAACACCGACATGATGTTACAATTCGTCGTACAAATTTCGATTTGAAAAAAGCACAAGAACGTGCCCATATCTTAGAAGGGTTGATTATAGCTTGCGACAATATCGACGAAGTAGTACACATTATTCGTGCAAGCAAAACTCCCTCAGAAGCCCAAGCCAACTTGGAGAAACGATTTGCGTTGGACGAATTACAATCCAAAGCTATTGTAGATATGCGCCTCTCCCAGCTAACGGGCCTGAGAATGGAACAACTACATGAAGAGTTCGAGCAATTGATGAAGACCATTGAAGAGTTGCAAGAAATTCTTAACAATCCGGAACGTTGCAAGGAGGTAATGAAAGAGGAATTGTTGGAAGTAAAAGAGAAGTATGGAGATGAACGACGTACCGAGATTATTCCAGATGAGCACGAATTCAATGCTGAAGATTTCTATCCTAATGATCCTGTGGTCATCACTATTAGCCATTTAGGATACATCAAGCGTACACCGCTTGCCGATTTCAAAGAACAAGCACGTGGCGGAGTCGGATCCAAGGGAGCCAAGACTCGCGACAAAGACTTCACTGAGTTTATTTATCCCGCAACCATGCATCAGACCATGCTTTTCTTTACTAGAAAAGGACGTTGCTTCTGGATGAAATGTTACGACATCCCAGAGGGAGACAGAAACTCAAAAGGTCGCGCTATACAAAACATGTTGGCACTTGCCCCGGATGACAGCGTAAACGCGTTTTTAAGAATAAGCGATTTGGAAGATGAGACTTTCTTGGATAATCATTTTATAGTGTTTGCCACAAAACAAGGTCTGGTAAAAAAGACATCAATACGCGCTTATTCTCGCCCAAGAGCAAATGGTGTTATTGCCATTAATATCAATGAGGGAGACGAGGTCGTTGATGTGCGCATTACTAACGGCGAAAACGAACTTATCATTGCAAATCGTAATGGTCGGGCTTGTCGCTTCAATGAAGAGACAGTACGCTCTATGGGACGTGTATCCACCGGCGTACGAGGCATGCGATTGGACGAAGATGGTCAAGATGAAGTCATTGGAATGATTGTTGTCAATGATCCGGATAAAGACACGGTTATGGTTGTTTCAGAAGAAGGGTACGGAAAGCGTTCCATGGTAGAAGACTATCGACTGACCAATAGAGGTGGTAAAGGCGTAAAAACTTTAAATATTACAGAAAAAACAGGAAGGCTGGTAGCTATTAAGAATGTTACAGACGATAATGACTTGATGATCATTAACAAGAGCGGAATAGTAATTCGCTTAGCTGTAGCCGAGTGCAGGGTAATGGGTAGAGCAACCCAAGGTGTTCGCTTAATTAACCTCACGAAGAAAAATGATGTAATCGCTTCCGTTTGTAAAGTAATGAGTGCCGAATTGGAAGAGCAAATAGAAGAAGAGAGTCGAGCGCAATGGAGTAAGTCCGATGAAGAAATCAAAAGCGATTTTGAAGGGGCGTCGGACAACCTGAATAACTCTACATCAATTTCTGATGAAGATAACTCACCAAACGTTGATTTTGAATAAAATAAAAATAGTAAATTGACGTTTCATCCATGACAGAACAAAAATAAAAACAATTTAAATATATCAGATTATGAAAAAATTTATGATCGCGGCTTTGATGTTATTAGGAACATCTGCTGCATTTGCCGGTGACAGCGAACCACTAAAAGCCATTTTGAAAGCTGATAATTATGCTACGGCTTCATCATTATTACAGTCAAGTTTATCGCAACTTGTTGATAATGCAGAAAAAGCAAAAGCATACAATAAGCTTTTTGAATTGGCGATGAAGAAAGTTAATGCTGAACAAGCCATTGAACTTGAAAATGAAACCCAAAAACAAATGGGAAAAGAAGGAAACAAGCCTGTGGATGAAGCAGGACTCTACGAGTCTGTTGGCTATGCTTTTGATGCGGGAAGTGAAGCAATCAAGTATGACAATATGCCCAATGCGAAAGGTAAAATTAAACCTAAGTTTGGAACTATTGTCGACCAGCTCTACGCACTTCGCGCACAGCTTATCAACGGCGGTATCTTTTATCAGAATGCTAAGGATAATGCCAAAGCCTATAAGTATCTGGCTCGATATGTAGAAACAGCAGATTGTCCTATGTTTGCTAAATTCGACAAATCAAAAGATCAGAACTTAACTGAAATCGCATATTTCGCAACTTACTACGCATATCAGAACAAAGATTACGCTAAAGCAGAAAAGTATGTAGAGTATGCGTTGAAAAATCCAGAACGTGCAAAAGAAGCAGAACAATTGAAGTTAGCAGTGTTGGGAGCACAGTTGAAAACTCGCCAAGACTCTTTAGCTTATGCTGCAAAACTCGAAACCATTTATGCGGAAGATCCTTCCAATGATGCAATATTGACTACACTGACCTCTACTTATAGTTCTCTGGGAATGCAAGATAAAGCTGATAAGATTGTGAATGAGCAGTTGGCAAAGAATCCCAACAGTTTCGGAGCACTTGTTATGCGAGGTCAGTTCGATAGCCAGAAAAAAGAATATGAGGCTGCGGCAAATTCTTTCAAGAAAGCATTAGCATTAGCAAAAGATGACGACACCCGGATAGCTCTTAATGCTTCCATTGGTCAATGCCTCTTCTATAAAGCACAAGATCGCGTAGCTCAAGTAAAGGGCGTTTTAACACCTGCTGCTCGTCAGCAGTTTAATGTTGTCTATAACGAAGCTATTTCATATTTGGAAGCGGCCAAGAAATTGGATGTCATGAAAGAAAAGAAAAGTTCATGGGCATATCCTCTTTATGGCTGCTATTACTTCGTGAAAGGAGCGCAAGCACCTGAAACTCAAGCGGCAGCAAACGATGCCGGAGTTACTAATTAAAGGCTGTCTCCCCTTCTTTGATACAACAATATCAAAGAAGGGATTTTTACTATTTTAAATCATTGCTTATGATAAAACGACTCTTTTGTTTTATATGTTTGTCAGCAAGTATCTGCTTTCTATATGCTCAAGATTATAGAAAGTTAGCTGCAGAAATGAATCAGAGAGCAATAAAGGCCTATAACATCGTTAATAATAAATCGATTAGGGACTCTGTTACAATCTATCGCGCTGTGATAGAAGCATATAATTATACACTTGAAAGTGATAAATACGACAGAATGCCTAACCGAAAAGGAAAGGTAAAGCCTGTTTTCTCCGAAGACAACTCAGTAAGAGCTGCTCATTTACATTCGAAACTAATTGATGCGGGTATATTTCTTACCAAGAATACATATACACGACAGGAAGGCTTAAATGTTTTCAAATTATATTTGACTACCGCAACCAACCCATTAATATGTCAGCTTTTAGACGAAAGTGGAGTTGCTGCTTATTATTTGTCGTTCTACAACCTGAAATCACATAATCTCGAAGAGGCTGACGAATATGCCGATCTCTCTATGAAACATGATGAAACAGCTTTGGAAGCAGCCGAGATAAAAGCACAATGCATGCAGCAACAAATGGTTACGAAAGAAGACTCCTTAAAATATCTCACAGTTCTGACCAAACTTTATGAAACCGACCCTACCAACGAGACTTATTTCTCATGGATAATAAAGTTTTATCAAAACTCAACCCCATATTTTAATATTGAAAAATTTATCGACAAACAATTGGAAGAAAAATACAACTCTACCATTCCTTGGATACTAAAGGGGGAAATAGCTATGCATGCAAAACGGTGGGATGAGGCAATAGACGCTTACAAGACTGCAGACAAACTCGACCAAAATAGTATTCCCATAGCTTACAACATAGGGGTCTGTTTAAATATGAAGGGAATTGCAGCGAGAAATGATGTATTAGAGAGAAAGAAGAGAGGTGAAATGGCTTCAGATAATGAATTTAAGGATATCTTTACTGAGGCAAAAGTATATTTAGAAAGAGTTAAAGCTAAGGATCCACGACGTAATAAGGTAGATTGGGTTAGTCCGCTATATATGGTTTATACCGTGCTGGATGATAAAATCAAAACAGAAGAATTGGAACCATTGGTTAATAAATTCAGGAAATAATTTGAAACGGAGCATTGTCATATTTACCGTTATTTTGTTCCCACTGATTATATTTGCACAAAAAAAGCAAATCATGTTGGCACAAGAACAAGTAAAGACCGGAAAAGGTTTAGAAAAGGCAGAGAAATCTATGCGACTTTTGCTGGAAGATTCCGCTAATCGCACGAATACGAAAGTGTGGGCTGTTTTGTGTGAATCGCTAATTAAACAATATGAATTAGGCAATGAAAAGTTGTATTTGAAGCAAAAGTATGATACCACGACCTTGTTTTCCATCACGAAACGACTGTTCCGCTCAATGGCAAGTTTTGATTCAATAGATGCTAAACCAGATTCAAAGGGACGTATCAGACCGAAATACCGAGAAAATCATGCAGCGTTCTTAAACTCGATACGACCTAATTTATTTAATGGCGGAGTATATTTAATTCACAAGAAAGAATATCAAAAAGCATATGACTATTTCGCTGACTATATAAATAGTGCCACGCAACCACTTTTGGCAAAATATAAATATCTACAGAAAGATGCTCTCATTCCTCATGCAGCTTATTGGTCAATGTTTTGTGGTTACAAATTAAAAGATGCAAAAAAAATAATGACCCACATGAAATTGGCGGAACGCGATTCCTCCATGTTGAATTTTGTACGTCAATATGAAGCTGAAGCCTTCTTGATAAATGCAGATACAACTAACTATCTCCGCGCACTTCAAGACGGATTTTCCGCATTTCCCAATTTCTCTTTTTTCTTTCCAAGACTCTTTGAATACTATTCTGAAAAAGGTGACTTTAAGTCTGCATTAATCATTGCTGATCGAGCGTTAAAAGCCGATTCATCAAGTGTGCTTTTCCGTTACACCAAGAGTACAGCGCTATTAAATTTGGGAAGATACAATGAATGTATTCAAATTTGCGAACAACTTATTGCAGAAAATGATAAGTTTGCAGACGCTTATTATAACTTAGGATTGTCATATTTCAATCAAGCCATAGAAATGGATAAAGTCCGCCAACATAAATCGAAACGAGCTAAGATTGATAAATTGTATGAGAAAGCACTGCCATACATAACGAGATACAAAGAATTGGCACCAGAAATGAAAGACAAGTGGCTGGCACCACTATATACAATTTATCTTAATTTGAATATGGGTAAAGAATTTGATGCGATAGACGAGTTGAGAAATGGAAAAAGATAAGCTTTTAGAAAAATTAGGTATAGCATTCACTCCTATGCAGGAAAAATCTTGGGATGCTATTTTGCATACTAAGAACGATATTGTCTTGTTGTCGTCAACCGGCACGGGGAAAACATACGCATATCTCCTTCCTATCTCCCGGCTTATTGATGAAAACTCAGATGCGCCACAGGTAGTTGTTTTGGTTCCAAATAGAGAGCTTGCAAAACAATCAATGAATGTGGTGAATGATATGAAATTAGGAATCAGATCTATGGCATTGTATGGTGGGAGAAGCACTATGGAAGAACATAGATTACTTCGTAATGTTAATCCACATATTATCATTTCAACTCCCGGTAGGCTGAATGATCATCTTGAAAAGAAAAATTTCGATGTATCGTGTATCCAATTGGTCGTAATCGATGAATTCGACAAATGTCTTGAAATGGGATTTCAGGATGAAATGCACCAACTCCTTGAAAAACTTCCCTTTATACAAAGAAGAATTCTACTATCAGCCACTGACTCGAAGGAGATTCCAAGTTTCGTAAATCTCACTAAAGTTTCAAAGTTAGATTATAGGATTGATAAAAAAGATGTTGCCACAAGGATAAAACTTTATCAAGTGCTATCTCCCTCAAAGGACAAACTCGACATCTTAGCACATTTGCTTTTATGCTTGGAGCAACAAAGCAGTATTGTTTTTCTAAATTACAGAGAGTCTGTGCAAAGGGTATCCGATTTTTTAAAGAAAATGAGCTTTGGCATTGCCCCATTCCATGGAGGGTTAGAACAAAAGGAACGGGAAAGTGCTCTGTATAAATTTTCCAATGGGTCTGCCAATATATTAATAAGTACGAATTTGGGATCACGCGGTCTCGATATTCCGAACGTGGATAATATTATTCACTATCATTTGCCAGATAATGAAGAAGATTACACACACAGGATAGGAAGAACAGCTCGATGGGACAAAAAAGGAACTTCTTTTTTCATCTTAAGCCCAGAAGAAGAACTTCCCGAGTATATTGGTACCAATGTAGAGACCTTCCCAATCCCTCCACAACTCCCCAAAGCAGCCTTACCTTTGATGTGCACAATATATATAGGCAAAGGGAAAAACGATAAAATCTCCAAAGGCGACATTGTGGGCTTTCTCTGTAAGGTAGGAGGATTAGCAATGACTGACATTGGAAAAATTGACATCATGCCAAGATTTTCTTATGTGGCAGTGCGGAGAAGTAAAAAAAACATAGTTCTTAAACTTACTAAAGGGGTAAAAATAAAGGGCTTAAATACCGTCGTGGAAGAAGTAATATGAAAAAACTTCCAAGATGTTGTTGCCTTTACTCAATTGTATAAGTTTTGTCAAAATATAACAATGTAGGATTTTATGAAAAATATCTAAAAACATTTGCTTATTTCAAATTTTAGCTGTAATTTCGCAGACAACATAGGACGATAAATTACCTTTTGAAAAAATAGTATCAAAAAACATATAAAACTTAAATTTTTAATGTCATTATGAAGAAGTATAATTTTAATGCAGGTCCTTGCATCCTTCCACGTGAAGTAATTGAAAACACTGCAAAGCAGATTTTAGATTTCAATGGTAGCGGTCTTTCTTTGGCAGAAATTAGCCACAGAGCAAAAGACTTTCAGCCGGTAGTTGATGAAGCTGTTGCCTTAATCAAGGAACTTTTGAATGTACCAGAGGGGTATTCTGTTCTTTTCTTGGGCGGTGGTGCTTCTCTTGAATTCTGTATGATCCCTTACAACTTCTTGAACAAGAAGGCTGCCTATCTAAGAACGGGTGTTTGGGCAACCAAAGCCATCAAGGAAGCTAAATTATTTGGTGAAGTTGTTGAAGTAGCTTCTTCCGCAGACAAGAATTTCACCTATTTTCCAAAGAATTTTGAAGTTCCAACCGATGTTGATTATCTACACGTAACAAGCAACAATACAATCTATGGTACTGAACTTCACAAAGATTTGGACGTACCCGTTCGCATGATTTGTGATATGTCTTCAGATTTTATGAGTCGTCCTGTTGACGTTTCTAAATACGATTGTATTTATGGTGGTGCACAGAAAAACCTCTCTATGGCCGGTGTTACTTTCGTAATCATTAAGGATGACGCTTTAGGCAAGGTTTCTCGTGATATTCCTACAATGCTTGACTACCGTACTCACATTAAGAAGGGTTCCATGTTCAACACTCCTCCTGTTGTTCCTATTTACACCGCATTGGAGAACCTCCGTTGGGTTAAGACTCATGGTGGCGTAGAAGCAATGGCTAAGTTAGCTAAGCAGCGTGCAGATTTGTTGTATGGCGAAATCGACCGCAACAAGTTGTTCCGTGGCACTGTACAGGTAGAAGAGGATCGCTCTTACATGAACATCTGCTTTGTTCTTAATGACGAGTATGCTGAACTTCAGCAAGAGTTCCTTGACTTTGCTACTTCTAAGGGCATGGTTGGAATTAAGGGTCACCGTGATGTTGGTGGCTTCCGAGCAAGCTGCTACAATGCTCAAACGGTTGAAGGTGTTCAAGCACTTGTTGATTGCATGAAAGAATTTGAAGCAAAGCACTAATTAAATAATTTAAGCGAATGCACGGACACGACATAATAGTCATTGTCCGTGTGCTTGCGTTAAAAATATAACAAAATTTATGAAAGTTTTAATCGCAACAGAAAAACCATTTGCAGCTGCAGCTGTTGATGGTATCAGAAAAGAAGTTGAAGCTGCAGGTCATACACTTGCACTATTAGAAAAATATACAGAAAAAACACAGTTACTTGATGCCGTAAAAGACGCTGACGCTCTTATCATCCGTTCAGATAAGGCAGATGCCGATGTATTCAATGCTGCCAAGAATCTGAAAATCGTAGTTAGAGCAGGCGCCGGATACGACAACATTGACCTCGCTGCAGCCACAG
This sequence comes from Prevotella brunnea, assembly GCF_008016795.1. Classification (GTDB taxonomy): domain Bacteria; phylum Bacteroidota; class Bacteroidia; order Bacteroidales; family Bacteroidaceae; genus Prevotella; species Prevotella brunnea. The sequence continues at coordinate 22,142 of NZ_SDIK01000075.1, read as the reverse complement.
CACATAATGTCGTTGCAGAAAACACACCCGGTCAGAACTCCAATGCCGTGGCAGAGCTTGTATTGGGTCTTCTCGTATATGCTGTTCGCAATTTCTACAACGGCAAGAGTGGCTCAGAGTTGAAAGGCAAAAAACTCGGTATCTTGGCATTTGGTAACGTAGGTCGCAACGTGGCTCGCATCGCAAAAGGTTTCGGTATGGAAGTTTACGCTTACGATGCTTTCTGCCCGAAGAACGTTATCGAAGAAGCCGGAGTTAAGGCAGTTGATAGCCAAGAGGCTTTGTTTGAAAACTGCGATATTGTTTCTTTGCATATTCCCGCAACACCTGAAACTAAACAGAGCATCAACTATGCATTGGTAAACAAGTTGCACAAGGGAGGTATTCTCATCAATACAGCTCGTAAGGAAGTTATTAATGAGCCGGAACTTATTAAGCTCCTTGGTGAACGTGAAGACCTCAAGTTTATCACAGATATTAAGCCGGAGGCTGATGCAGACTTCGCGAAGTTCGAAGGTCGTTACTTCACAACTCCTAAGAAGATGGGTGCCCAGACAGCAGAGGCTAACATCAACGCTGGTATTGCCGCAGCAAAGCAAATCAAAGCTTTCTTTGCAAACGGTGACACAAAATTCCAAGTAAACAAATAATTTTTTAATCAACCACAAGCTATTTATTCTAATGGCATTTATGACAGAAGCTTAAATAGTTTGTGGTCTTTTTTTAATTTATGGCAAAAGTAAAACCATTTAGAGGTGTCCGCCCTCCAAAAGAATTCGTTGAGCAAGTGGAGAGCCGCCCATACGATGTACTAAACTCAGAAGAAGCTCGCGAAGAAGCAAAAGGCAACGAAAAGAGTCTTTATCATATCATCAAACCGGAAATCGACTTCCCGGAAGGGACAAGTGAATACGATCCTCGTGTTTACGAGAAAGCTGCTGAGAATTTCAAGAAGTTCCAAGACAAGGGATGGCTAGTTCAAGATGAAAAAGAACAGTACTATATCTACGCTCAAACCATGAACGGAAATACCCAATATGGAATTGTCGTGGGTGCTGCATGTCAAGACTATGTAGATGGTGTAATAAAAAAACACGAACTCACACGTCGCGACAAAGAAGAAGACCGCATGAAGCATGTTCGTGTAAATGATGCCAACATCGAACCGGTGTTCTTCGCTTATCCAGATAATCCTATTCTTAAAGAGCTCACCACTCGTTATTCCAAGACAACTCCGGAATACGATTTCATAGCTCCTATTGACGGCTTCCGTCATCAACTTTGGGTCGTATCTGATGATAAAGATATCAAGATCATTACAGAAGAGTTCGCTAAAATGCCATCTCTTTATATTGCAGATGGACACCATCGCTCAGCAGCTGCAGGTCTCGTAGGTGGTGAAAAAGCAAAAGCTAACCCCAATCATACAGGAAATGAAGAGTACAACTACTTCATGGCAGTTTGCTTCCAAGCATCAGAACTGACTATCCTCGATTACAACAGAGTTGTTAAAGACTTAAACGGAATGACTTCTGAAGAATTCTTGAAGGCATTGACTAAGAACTTTATCGTTGAAAAGAAAGGTGCGGCAGTTTATAAACCAACAAAACTTCATGAGTTCTCGCTCTATCTTGATGGAGAGTGGTACTGTCTTGTAGCTAAAGAAGGTACATACGATAACAATGATCCCATCGGCGTACTTGATGTAGATATTTCAAGCCGCTTAATTCTTGATGAACTTCTTAACATCAAAGATCTCCGTTCGAGCGATCGCATCGATTTTGTTGGTGGACTTCGTGGTTTGGAAGAACTCAAGAAGCGAGTTGATAGCGGTGAGATGAGAGCTGCACTTGCTCTTTATCCCGTAAGCATGCAACAAATTATGGACATTGCGGACAGTGGCAAGATCATGCCGCCGAAGGCAACATGGTTTGAACCGAAACTTCGTTCAGGCTTAATCATTCACAAGCTTTCTTGATAGAATCTTTAATTGAAATCCGATAAATACAAAACAATTAAAGAAAATAATATTGGCGAGGGATTTTATTCCGAAAAGCGGAGTAAGTTCCTCGCTTTTGCACATCATATAAATTCTACCGAGGAAGCGTTGGATATTGTCAAGGAATATAAAAAGAAATACTATGATGCCCGACATTGCTGCTATGCTTATCGTTTAGGGACTCAAGGAGAAGAATATAGAATGAACGATGATGGAGAACCGTCATCTACAGCAGGAAAGCCAATTTATGGTCAATTGTTACGATACGACCTGACAAATATCCTTATTTGCGTGATACGCTATTATGGAGGTGTAAATTTAGGTACCGGAGGTTTAATTACGGCATACAAAACCGCAGCTGCAAACGCTATATTCAATTCCTCGCTTGAAGAACGTTATATTGAGGAAGTAATTGATTTCTCATTTACATATCCCATGATGAACGATGTTATGAAAATAATAAAAGACATGAACCCAAGGATTCTTCATCAGCATTTTGACAACACATGCACAATGAGGTTATCCATTCGTAAATCGCAAGCTAAGGGTCTTAAAAGTCGATTGGAAAAATTATCTTTCAAATAAGTTTGGTAATACAAAATTATTTTTATACTTTTGCTTTCACTTTTGGAAGTATGGCAGAGTGATCGAATGCGCCGGACTCGAAATCCGGTATACGCTCTTTTGCGTATCGGGGGTTTGAATCCCTCTACTTCCGCAAGTTAGTTGTCAAATTTACATTGGATTCTGCAAATATCTATTTATCACTCCATATTTCGGAAGGATCATTTATTTTTCCATTTGTCGACTTTTTGGGTTGTCGAAAGAATTACACTCCAAAACACGCCATCCAAATAACCTTACGCGAGTTCGGGATAAGAAAATCTTTAGAAAAGTTCCAATTGCGTAAGCATCCAATATTAGGGGTCAGTCGTAAAACGGGGCAGTCGTAAAACCCAGTTGCATCCCCTCTCCCCTCATGCACATAATTTCATAAGCCTGTAAAGGAAGAAAGGAATATCCGTTACTCCCCTGAACTGACCCGGTTTTACGATTGACCCAAAATATGATTTGAGTGTACCCTGTATGAAAAACATATAATAATGTTTGAAATTACGGAATGACCCGAACTGGGGGGCATTTGTGGTAAATTTCTAAAATGCAAAATCCTCAAAGATTTCCTAAAGACCTTTGAGGATTTTTTGTACACCCTTAGGGATTCGAACCCTAGACCCACTGATTAAGAGTCAGTTGCTCTGCCAACTGAGCTAAGGGTGCGCATGAATGAAATTACCATTAATACCCATTGGAAAGTACACCCTTAGGGATTCGAACCCTAGACCCACTGATTAAGAGTCAGTTGCTCTGCCAACTGAGCTAAGGGTGCTCATTTCATTTTAGCGAATGCAAAGGTAATGCTTTTTTAATAGAATTCCAAAGGTTTCATCTATTTTTTGTGATTTATTTTCAATCTGCATCAATAAAAATGGGGACTTCACTACGAAATCCCCATTACGAATAACATTATCGGATTTTTATAAATCAAATTTGTAACCAAGCGTTATTTGGAACACGCTGTTCTTAGAATCGCCCTTATCAAAAGCCTTTGTCAAACCAAAGTTATATCTTGCATCAAGCTGGAAATTTGCATACTCGTAAGAAATGCCCACAGGAAGAGAAAAATCGAACGACTTTGCTTCAATTTCAGTAGATTTTGCACCATTGCCAATAGGTGTTTTTACATCTTTCTTTATTTCGCTATTCACCTTGAAACCAGGCTGAATACCCAACTTAACAGCAAGTCCTTTAACTACGTAAACGTTTGCCATAATTGGAATATTAATATAGTCCAATTTAGTAGTTGCGGTTACTTGGCTATTAAGAGTGGAAGACTTAAAATCCGATTTAGCTCCTTGCATAGAGTAAAGAACTCCTGCACTGATAGAGAACAGATCAGTAGCTTGATACTCACCTTCGATACCGGCTGCGAGACCTACTCTTGGATCAGAATCATTGAAGTCAGTTAAATTGGATACATTCATTCCAATTTTAGGCTGGAGATTAAAAGACCCTACTGCGTGTTGTGCATAAGCACCTGCTGAGGCAAGCATAACAGCTGCCATAAGAATTAATTTTTTCATTGTTTTAATTATTAAAAATGAATTATAATATTATTATCGTTATTAAAACAATGCAAATGTAAAAAAACTTGTAGGTATATCAAATTTTTTTGTATAAAAAAAACAAGAAATTTGTTAATTAAAAAATATCACTGAACATAGTCTGTTTATCCTAATGCTTATCAAATCATCTATTACAGCCATGCATAAGTAATAATATAATCTTTATAATATTTAGTTACAAAAGGATACAACCGATTGGTACGCATATTCATAGCTGTTTCTCGCAATGGATCTACTTTTATTTCTTGATACGTTAGACGTTCTTCCGACAATAATTTATAGATTGTTTCTTTTGCGCACCATATTGTGAGAAGTTGTTCCGTATTCGTGTAAAATTCGTCTGTACGAAGAAATCTCTTGGCGATGCGTTTCACTCTTTCCGAACGATATTCGATATCGATGCCCACACGAAATATTTTGGAAAGAATTATTACTAAGAAGCCTTTAGTGTGAGAAATACTAAGATTCCAGTCTTTTATCAGTGGTTTGCCATTTTCATTGTGAGAAAGTTCTACATCATATCCGCACATCTCACGAAGCAAATCTCGTTCTCCAATCTTTTCATTCTCCCTACCCTTCCCAATTTCCATGCCGGATATGGAGATACCTTGAGGTAGATTATCATGACTTATCAACATTATTTATTGTAACCTTTATTTTGCTGATTCGCCTATTCTCTATTCCCACTACTTCAAAATTCAAATTCATAAACGATATTTTCTCATGAATGACAGGGAAATCACCTTTTATTTCCAAAAGCAGACCTGCTAATGAATCGGCATCGCCTTGAACATCTGAAAAATCAATATTCAAATTGAGAACTTTAGTAAAATCACTTATTGTCGTTTTTCCTTCAAAAAGATAAGTGTTTTTGCTCACTTTTACATACACTTTCTCATCCTCATCGAACTCATCGTTTATTTCCCCAACTATCTCTTCCAAAATATCCTCAAGCGTTACCAAACCACTCGTCCCACCAAATTCATCAACAACTATGGCTATATGCACCTTATTGTTTTGAAACTCTCGCAACAAATCATCTATTTTCTTAGTTTCAGGTACGAAATAAGGAGGACGTATTAAACTTTGCCATCTAAACGTATCTGGTTTTGATAAGTAAGGTAACAAATCCTTGATATACAAAATCCCTCGTATATTATCGATATTATCTTGATAAATAGGGATTCGAGAATAATTGTTATCCGTAATACATTGCAGAACTTGAGTATAAGAGGAATGAATGTCAAGATCAATAATGTCCTGACGTGATGTCATCACTTCTTTCGCGGTCTCATCAACAAAACGTATGATGCCTTGCAACATCTCTTTTTCATCAACTATATCACTTTTATTGGTTAGCTCCAGAGCCTGTTCCAATTCATCAACCGACAATTGGTGATTTTCCTTCTGCATAACCCTTTCCGCGAAAGCACTGCTACTCAGTAGAATATTCTCAATAGGCCAAAACAGCTTTCGGAAGAACATAATGGTTTTAGCCGCATTCCGACAGAATCGAAGTGGGTTTTGGCGACTATAGACCTTAGGCATTATTTCTCCAAAAAGCAAAAGCAGGAACGTAAGAAGAATTGTTACACAAAGTAGCTCCAACCAAGCGACCTTGAACACGAACATTCTTACAAGTACAAAATTCGAAAGCATCACAATTGTCACATTGACAAGGTTATTGAGAATCAGAATCGTAGCCAAAGTTCGTTCATTGTCATCTCGCAACAATTGTATTTTAGAGTCGTTTTCATTCTTCTCTGCATCAAGGCTATCAAGGTCATTGGGCGAAAGACTAAAAAAAGCTATCTCCGATCCACTGGCAAACCCTGATAATAATAATAGCAAGAGAACTAAAGTTGCAGCTATTACTACACCTAAAGTGGGGAGCTGAAACTCTACGTATGTTGAAAGGTTGCTGAAGAAGTCGTCCATCAAAATGGTAATTTAGAATCGTCTTCAGAAGAAGTTTCTTCCTGTTCTTTTGAGGTGTTCACCGCATTTGCTTTTTTAGGAGCAGAAAGCCATTCCAATGAATCTGCGTATACTTCCGTTACAGAATGTCGAATTCCTTTCTTATCATCATAATCGCGATACCGTATCCTGCCTTCTATATAAAGCTTATCTCCTTTATGAATGTAACGTTCCGCATATTTTGCCAAACTTTTGAATAATACAATTGTATGCCAATCGGTTCTGTCCGGAACTTTAGTTCCATTGGGAAGTGAATAGCCTCTTTCGGTGGTCGCCATTGAAAAAGTAGCCACACATTGGTCTGCTTCAAAATAACGAACTTCCGGATCGCGACCTACATTTCCTATCAACATCACTTTATTCATAAAGCCATCCTATCAAAAGTTTGTTATTTCCACATTCCAAGATAACGGAACGAGAAGTTTTTACCTTTAGCTGAAGGGAACTGACTACGATTATCTACACGCCCCCTCAGGTAATCGATAATCCGATTATAGCAGTCGATTCCTGAAATAGACTTGCACTGTGCCACGAAATGTGTGTCGCGGTATTCATATTTACCGGTCGTTGGAATATAGACCACTCGCTTAAAGTCTAAAGATCCTTCATACCATCCATCCTTCTCTTCATTAAGATGCATGATTATAGGGTTATCCTTGGGCTGAGCCATATCAGTAGAACGAAGGGCTTTCTTCTGCTTAAAATCTAACATTGAAGCGGCTTCTGTCTTTATAATGATAAAGTAAATTCTGGGACGAACTTTGTATCGTTTCGGATAAAACAAGTCGCTATCCACATAAGCACGGATATCCTCTACTAAGTCCGGTGTTAATTGTATATCCGGGATAGACGCTAAAAAATCCAACGCTTGATCGACATTATAGACCAATGTTTCATTGTCGAAATATCTTAAATATAAATTCATTTAGATGGTGATAGAATGTTTCTCCAATATAAAATAAAAAAGAGCGGAAAACGAGACTCGAACTCGCGACCCCAACCTTGGCAAGGTTGTGCTCTACCAACTGAGCTATTTCCGCAAACAGTAAGAAAAGAACTTACCATGTGAAGAGGAGGAGACTCGAACTCCCACGAAGCAATTTTCACTACCCCCTCAAAGTAGCGCGTCTACCAATTCCGCCACCTCTCCATTATATAAATTTTCAAATGAATAAGTAAAGTGCCCAGAACAGGACTCGAACCTGCACGTCGTGAAACACACGCACCTGAAACGTGCGCGTCTACCAATTCCGCCACCTGGGCATTCAGAGAGCACGTCTCTTGGCTTACTTATCGCAGTATTTCAAAGAGCGGAAAACGAGACTCGAACTCGCGACCCCAACCTTGGCAAGGTTGTGCTCTACCAACTGAGCTATTTCCGCAATTACATTTCACTAAATGCTTCTTTGTCGGGGCGACAGGATTCGAACCTGCGGCCGCCTGGTCCCAAACCAGGAGCGCTACCGGGCTGCGCTACACCCCGTTGCATTCGTCATAAGAGACCTCATTTCTGAATTGCGAGTGCAAAGATAATGCTTTTTTTTTATCCTGCAAAACATTTTGATATTTTTTTCTTCCCGGCATCTATTTCCTCAAATCCGCTACTAAGCCCTTGAACGTCCTTATTGCGTTTACACGTCCTCTCATTACTGAATTTGCAGATAATTTGAACTTGAAGCATCCACTTCTGCCTACAATATCCCCTTACCCCACAATGTGACTTGAGGCAATACACAATATCATTCCCATAAGTTGTAGGCATTATCCAAAATCAGTATGGAAAACATCTGCGTAAGCATTATTACAGGTATAGATATTCAGCACATACCGCCTTGATGTCGTGATCCACTTGGCTGGTACAGAGATAAACCTGAAGACAAACGCTTTTATGCGACTTGTTGCATTGAGTCCGTACTTCTTTACGTCAAGTCTTTGAATAATGGCCTTGTAAAAGTTACGGATTATACCGACTATCAAATCGCCAATAACCGCCACGCCAGGCGATAACCAAGGAACTTCGTGTATGTAGGCTTTGCATCATACTTCTCTGTCTCTATGAACTGATGGTCGAAATCAACATCATACATCTCACCCTCTTTCAGTTGGCCAGATGCAAATATACAATTGAGCAATAAAGTATTGAGAGTGTCAGCCGTATTGAAATCGTAGGTCTTGCCCATATCCGATGTGTATGAAATGTTTTCTTGCGTCAACTCCTTGATCGCTCTGAGGATAGTATCAGAGCTACAAGTGCGAAGTGTCGGATGAAGCGAGAGGTGGTTCATCAAATGAGTAGTGACATCCTGGGGTACATGAACCGCCACAGAAGTAGATACTCATGAGAGAACGGATGATTTCGCTGTACTGATAACCGAACGATCCACACCTTAGACCGAGAGTTGAGTCGATTACAGATGATAATGTGGAGTCAAATTGCTCCATGATTGAAAATAATCCCCCAAAAGGAGTGAGTCTCTCAGATTTAATTTGTATCTTCGCCATGTCTATCGTCGGATTCTCTTGTTTTTTTGCAACACTAAGATAAGTGAAAATTCTGACATGGCAAAATCCTGAGCAACTTTTGTTGCTCAGGTACTTAAAAAGTTTAATTTATAATAGTGTTGCGGAATTAAGGCTTATGAAAAAGTATTTATACATTCTTTCTTTTTGTTTTTTGCAATGTGCACTAACGTGCTTTGCACAGAACAAACATACCTTAATGTCAGACTCAATAATGCTTTCCGAAGTAACTGTATTAGCAGAAAGACCATTTGTTCAACGTAAGGCAGACAGAATGATAGTTAGTGTAGAACATAGTAAATTGTTAAAAGCACGTTCTCTTTCTAATATTTTGAGTTTGATTCCTGGTGTAAGTTATGATGGTGAAGGTGGCGTTACCATTATGGGGAATGGCATCAAGATATATGAAAATGGAAGAATGGTAAAACTAAGTGGTGCACAACTTAAAAGATATTTGTCTTCTTTACGTGGCAATGATATTAAGAGTTTAGAGATAATACCTCAAGCAACAGTTGAGTATGATGCGGAAGGAGGAACGGGTGTTCTTGTTATCAATCGTCAGAAGAAGCATGATTATGGACTTTCTGGTTATGGAGGTAGCGAATATGAACGAAAAAGTAAAAATTCATTCTCAGAATTTACAGGATTAACATATTCGTGGGGAAACTTTGCTCTTTATGCTAACATGATGTTAGGGCAGTCGGAAAGTCTAAGTAAAATAGCCGAAAGTGACTATGGACGAAATATAACAGTTAATAGTATATCTGAAAGTACAGATAAAAGTCTTTACTATATGCCTAAATTGGGTTTTGACTTTTATATATCTCCCAAGCAATATTTAGGTGTTGAATGGTCTGGTAATTACGCAAAAGATTATTCCAATGACTGTTGGGTTCATTCTACTATTACCGACAATAGTCCTGATCAAACAAGTATTAGGAGTTATGCTCCATATACATTAAAGTCTAATACCAATAATGTTACATTAAATTATGAATGGAAAACAGATACCCTGGGCAGTAAACTGAACCTTATCGCCGATTATGTAGGAGAAAGTGAACATGATTTATACGAGTATGAGAATAAATACACCAAAGGTATAGGTGGGGATAGTATCATAACTAAATCGCAGCCCTCATTCGAACGCATAAACATATATAGTACTCAAGTAGATTTTACAAAGATCTTCAGCCGCCATCAGTTTACACTTGGGGCCAAGTATGTCAATGCTGGTATTAATTATGATAACAAACTATATCTCGGAAATACAACTTTAGGAGGCACATTGTCGGAAGATGCTGATGAACGAGACGATTTCAATTATTTTGAGCAACAATATGCAATATACGGAATGTATAGGTACACATCGCGACCTTGGGATGTTCAAGTGGGGCTACGTAACGAATATACGGAATGGAATACCCGACAAAGGGTAAAAACTCAATTGCATAGCAGTAGAAACGACAATAATATCTTCCCATCTTTCTTTGTAAGAAAAGATATGGGGCAAGGAAATGCTTTGTCGCTCAGCTATACGCAATCGATAAATCGTCCATCGTACCAAATGGTAAATCCATTTATTTTTCATCTGTCCGAAACATCTTATAAGGAAGGTAATCCTTATTTAAAAGGCGAATTGCTATACAATGCAGCATTACAATTCGTTCTGAAATCAAGATATATTTTCTCGTTATCTGCACTTTTTATCGATAGGAAAATTAATGAGATATACGAGCAGATTGAAGAGAAACAAACACGCTACACCTTAAAAAATGATGGAAATTCAAAGAGGTTGGCTTTATACTTGGAAATACCCTTTACATGGGGCATATGGAATTGTAGAAATAATGCCGAGCTAAGTCAGAGTATATATCAGAATAGTGATAAGCGTGTCAATGATTTTGGCGTTGTTCTATCAAGTATTAATCGTTTCAGGTTGTCAAAGCAACTTACCGCGATGGCAAATTTACGCTATATCAGGCATTATAAACGACTTTATCTTATTCAAAAGACAGATTACTTTGGTGTAGATATTGAGGGAGATTATAATTGTTTGAAAGACAAACTGAATATCAATTTTGGTGTAAAAGACTTGTTAAATAGTAGAGGAAAGAATCAACAAATATTCAAGAACGGCGAGTTTGAGCACCATACAGACTTTCATTTCATTTCTCGAAAGTTCTTCGTCAGTGCAACATTTAGTTTCTCAGCCGGATTAAAACGAGCAAGCCAACACTATAAGACGCATTCTAATAGAGAAGAAAAAGAAAGAATGTAATGGGTAGTTTCCCTTTGATTAGGCAATGATTGGTAGTGTAAACTGAACTGTGTCACGGCTCTGTTTTTTATTCTTTACCTCTTATTTGTATGCAGATTTCATATCTGCATACAAATAAGAGGAGTCTTTCACAGGCAAAGTTACATAATCTTGAACCTATCTCCAAATTTTATAGCAAGTTGTTGTGATATCAGTGCCCAATTAGACAGGGGCATAGTCCATTTCTCACTAATGTCTCGATAAGCAAGATACACAAGTTTTTCAAGTGCGGTGTCTGACGGGAACACACCCTTGTTCTTCGTTACTTTGCGCACCTGACGATGATAACCCTCAACCGTGATACTCATGAGAGAACGGATGATTTCGCTGTACTGACAACCGAACGTTCCACACCTTAGACCGAGGGTTGAGTCGATTACAGATGATAATGTGTGGAGTCAAATTGCTCCATGATTGAAAATAATCCCCCAAAAGGAGTGAGTCTCTCAGATTTAATTTGTATCTTCGCCATATCTATCGTCGGATTCTCTTGTTTTTTTGCAGCACTAAGATAAGTGAAAATTCTGACATGGCAAAATCCTGAGCAACTTTTTGTTGCTCAGGTACTTAAAAAGTTTAATTTATAATAGTGTTGCGGAATTAAGGATAATGAGAAATAGTACAAATATATCAGTCTTGATAGCATTATGTATTCTTTTGGAGAGCTTTTCTATTGGAAAAAGCTCTCCTAATGAAACTTTTCTATATTGTGAATTAGATATTCGGGATAAATCAAGCTATCCTATTACGATGCGAGCAATAACAGAAAACCTTAATTGGGATACTATAAATTTCAATAACACTGCAAGTTTTTTGTCAAGTTTTTATAGTCAAGGACATTTTGTTCCAAATTTTTTAATATACGATAAAGTTCTAGTAAGAATGTCCAAAGTAAATAATGATAGTCTTTTAGTAAGATATTTAGGGCAAGGGCAACGACTGATGAATAATTTGTATTCAAATAGCCGTCTAATAGATTTTAAGTTATGTGATGGTAAAAGTGTGAGCATGAGGGTAACCCAAATCACTGGTAAATTTTCTATTTGCAAAAAAGAAAACATTGTACTTCCAACAGTTTCAGATGAAATCCCTATTACAGAAATAAAAGAAATTGTCGATATTTATATCCCAATAGAGATATTTAATTATAGAAAGCCTCCAAAAAAGAAATGTAGAAATTGTCTTTATAAATCAGTATGGACATATTAAGGTCTTTTATCTCAGGTGCCTTGCTCCACTTCCCCAAGATCAGCGGACAGATGAGCCACAGTTATACTTATGACCCATTGTATCGTTTGGCAAGTTATAAGGGAACGGACAATAAATCCGCCTCTTATACGTTATCTATGGGCTACGACAACATGCACCGCATCACAAGCAAGAAGCAGCACCTCGCGCAAAGTAACGTACAGTTCAACGGTTCGCTCAACGCAGGCTACGACCTCACCTATACCTGTCAGAAGGGAGAGGGCAAGAAGTTCCAACTCGACAATGTTCGTGACATCAACTACCGAACGGAAGAAACTCCTACGGAGAGTACGAATATCAACAACGGACACAAGTACACCTACGATGCCAACGGAAACCTTGTCTATATCAACACCTCACGTGTAAAGAAAGACGGCAAGGAGGATGAAAAGGCAAGTGAGCAGAAGTATCGTTGGGACGAGGAGAACAGACTCTTGGCAGCTGATGAAAACGGCTTTGTGAGCAACTATTGGTATGATGCCGATGGTGAGCGCACGGTGAAGACGAGTGGCGAGAATGAGGCCATTTATGTGAACTCTGAGTTTTCGGGTGGCAATACTGGTACAGCACGCTTCTCGCTCTATGTCAGCCCATACCTCGTGGCAGGGCAAGGTGGCAAATATACGAAGCACATCTATGTGGGCAGCCAGCGTATCGTCAGCAAGCTTGGCGACTTGGCTTCTTATGGCGCAGACCCAAGACGAATACCGTATGCAGGCAATGAGGCTGATGGCTTGACCATCAACTACAAAGACAAGTATGCAAAGCAGCTGCAATCCATTAAAGACAATTACAAGGCGTTTGACCAACCTTATAACGGTAAGGACAATGACGACTATGTGAATGGTCAGGGCTTCTGCTGTAATGATGGTACGCCGGAGGCTGCGCAGGCAAGGGCGATGGCTAAAACGAATGCCAGCACACGTGCTGCTGTAGATAATAATTTCCATGACAAGGACACTTATGAAAAGATGCAGTTCTACTACCACCCTGACCACTTAGGCAGCAGTAGCTACATCACCAACCTTGATGGCGAAGTATCGCAGCACATCGAGTATGTGCCGTTCGGCGAAGTATTCATAGAAGAACGCAACAATACTTGGAATACGCTTTATCTCTTTAATGCGAAGGAGTTTGACGAGGAAACGGGTATGTACTACTATGGGGCGAGGTATTATGAACCGAGGCTTAGTTTGTGGATGAGTACGGACCCATTGCAGGAGAAATATCCTAATATTAGCACTTATTGCTATGCGGCAAATACCCCTATCAAGTTCATAGATTCAGATGGAAGGAAACTTCTATTTGCCCCAGGAGCAACGGAAGCATTTAAACAAAAATTTCGTGCAGCTATTATGTATTTACATACGCATAACGCAGATGGTATCATAGCCCAAATAGATAAGAGTTCTACAATTATTTATATTACAGAAAGAGTTGGTAAGGCTTCTGCTTTCAGCAAGATGAAAAAAACTATTTATTGGGATCCTAATATGGGAGTGCTTACAAGTTCTAACAAAAAGATGTCACCTACGGCTGTATTAAACCATGAAGCGGATCATACACTACAATATCTCAATAATTCTGATAAATATGAACAAGACTCTAATACTCCTGACCCCGATTATAATGACAAAGAGGAAATGAGAGTTATAACAGGATCTGAACAGAAAACAGCTTTAGCACTTGATGAAATCAGTGCAGGAGAGGTTACACGTACAGACCACAACGGCATCCCATATATAACTAAATCGCCAACTACGACAGAAGCAAAAGATGGAAAAATGCCAAAGAATCCATTTATAATGGATGAAATAGTTATATCTGCACCCAAGTCTAAAAACGTAAATCCAAATAATGATAATAATGAGACACATAACAAATAGTATTAAATGTTTGATAGTTTTTGGTATATGGTTACTTGGTTTTAATGCATTGAGTGCTTGTAATATCAAGCTCAAAATTGTTTACACCCAAGCTGACCTAAAAACAATTTTTAATATTACCCCAGAGTTTTTTGACAAGGGATTTGTCAGTCATTCGCTTGATAGTATAATCGTGGCGTCAGATATGGAAATTTCCAAATTCTTCGACACCATAAAATCTCTTAAAAAAACAAGTGAAATACACCCTTCTATAAATGTTCGTGCAAAAATTATATTCTATTTGAACGAACAAATCTTGGATACATTTTATTTAGGAATGTTTTATATATACTATCGGAATGAAATATACGAAGTAAACGAAGAATTCAGAAATATGATTAATGCTATAATAAAAAAAAGTGGAAAGTTGCCTATGTATTGATAAAAAACGTTATGCCCCAGCACCCATATAAGGGTAACAGGCAATACCCTTATAAGGGTGTTCATCATTACCCTTATATAGGTATTAAAAGCCGTAAGCAATAAACAGGAAAGAACGACGTTAAATAATTGATAACCATAATTAATTAGAAATTATGATTGAATTTGAAGTAAAATCAAAAAAGCAGCATATATCCGTGAACATAAGAGACAGACCCAAGACGCATTCCTTATGCAGGAAATGAGGCTGATGGTGTAACCGTAGACTATAAGGCAAAATATAGTCAGCAACTGCAATCCATTAAAGACAATTACAAAGCGTTTGACCAACCTTATAATGGTAAGGACAATGACGACTACGTAAACGGTCAGGTTTGTCTAAAAGACATTGTCTGCTGCACTCGGGAAAGCTTGAGCAAGCTCACTTTCCTCTCGTTTGCACGACAATTCTGCTGCAACGACGGTACGCCCGAAGCAGCACAAGCTCGTGCTATGGCACGAACAAGGGCTGCCAATGGTAACTTCAAGCCGAATGAAGAGTACGAGAAGATGCAGTTCTACTATCACCCCGACCACTTGGGTAGTAGCAGTTACATCACCAACCTTGACGGCGAGGTATCGCAGCACATCGAGTATGTTCCATTTGGCGAAGTCTTCATAGAAGAACGCAACAACACTTGGAACACCCCTTATCTCTTCAATGCCAAAGAGTTTGATGAGGAAACAGGTATGTACTACTATGGTGCGAGATACTACGAACCAAGGTTGAGTCTGTGGATGAGTGTGGATCCAATTGCAAATTTAAAGAACTGGATTTCTCCATATGCTTATACGAAAGACAATCCTCTTCGTTATATAGATCCTGACGGTCAAGATGAATGGGAAATAAACAAACAAGGGAAAATAGTAAAGCATATAAAGACCGATAAGCACGATGCTTTTTATATCGTTAATTATAGAGGTAAGAGAATAAGAGGAAAAAGTATCAGTTTTACTTACGGTACAGTAGAAAAAGCCACTGGTCAAAAAAATGATAGGGGATTATTGTATGATGTATATCAGGTACGAGGTGATAAGCAAGGAACTTTACTCTTTGAATATTTTTCTAAAAACACATCTGTAGAATGGAGTCAGATGCAAACAGGATTTAAAGGTAAGAGAGGATTAAATTACATAACCACTTCTCATCAACATAGTACTGAAACTGGTATGGCAGATCTCTTTGACAAACAATTAAAAAATGGTTATACTTTAAGAAGTAATGTCCATAGCCATCCTGAAAATACTCCCTATCCTTCTGGACTTAATGGAGGAAGTGGTGATATTCCTTATGCTCAATGGATTACAGATGAGAGCAAACAAAATCCGAGTTTTAAAATATATCTGCCAGGAAAAGGCACATATGTTAAGTTTAGTCCAAATTCTTCACCTGAAGATTTTGGGTTTGGAATACCTACATACAACCTAAAAGGAGTCACTGTTGTTGGACATAAAAAGAAAAAATAATGAAACATTTCATTTATATGATTATAGGTTTCTTTTTATTTCTTATCCCCTGTACAGCGCAGGGGATAGGAAATACTTCATCTATAGATTTGAGCTATTATGAGTTACACCATTCCAATCTTCGCAAGGATATATTGGATATAACAATTTCTTATTTGAAAAAGAAAAATATTCCTTCTTCAAAAAAAATGTTAGTAATGACTTTAACGCGCAGAAGTAAAGGGACTCTTATATCCATAGATTTACTAGATAAAGATGATGTTAGATATGATAATAAAATATTTGGATATACAAAGATTCTAGACTATACGTTTATTTTAAGAGGGGATAAAAAAAATTGTATTATAAAAAGGCTATGTAAACATAAAATACGATTTACTTTTTGCAAGAGGGCACCAATGGCAGATGGTGTTATTTCTTGGCTTTTTTTTCAATCAGGAAGGTCTGTGGAACTATTGTCTTTTAATGAAAATTGGTAAATAATGTGGATAATACTCCAAATCGGGAGTTATCTAAATAAAAAGAACAACAAACGTGGCACGAAAACGGCAATCCACGACAGCGAAAAATAACAGAATGTATAACATTAAAACAACAAGTCTATGGTGAACCATATATAAACAGTTTGAACTTACCCATACAAGGGTATGTCCCAACACCCATATAAGGGTAACGGGCATTACCCTTATATGGGTATTAAAAGCCGAGAGCAATAAACAGGAAAGAATGACGTTAAATAGTTGATAATCATAAACAATAAGAAGTTATGATTGAATTTGAAGTAAAATCAAAGACGCAGCCTATTGGTAAGCGTAAGGGGCAGACGGTGTACTTCGCCCAGCCTGTGTCACAACAACATCTGACAAACAAGATGGTAGTAGACCGTATCGTGCGCGAAACCTCCCTCTCGGCAGGTGACGTAAGCAATGCGCTCATCAGCCTTGGTGCCATCGTGCGCGATGCCCTCGAATTAGGTCAGAGCGTGGATTTGGCAGACCTCGGCTCATTCCGCATCATAGTACCGCCAAAGATGATGGATAGCGAGGCAGAAGTTACCGCCGACAGCCTGAAGGCACCGAAAATCGTCTTTACGCCAAAGGCAGCCATGCGTAACGCTGCAAAATCTGTAGAACTCCGAGTGGTCAAAAAGAAGAAAGGCGATAACGAAAAGCCCAAAGAGGAAGAAGATCTGAATCCTTAACAGCACACCTATTGCCTAATTGATGTACGCTCAAAACCATAACCCGCTTAATTTTCCCTCCATGCACAAGCCTATGTGTGTGGAGGGAATAGGTGAGACTTATGACCCATTATTCCAACTCGACAATGTTCGTGATATCAACTACCGAACGGAAGAAACTCCTACGGACAGCACGAATATTAACAACGGACACAAGTACACTTACGATGCCAACGGAAACCTTGTCTATATCAACACCTCTCGTGTTAAGAAAGACGGCAAGGAAGATGAAAAGGCAAGTGAGCAGAAGTTCAAGTGGGACGAGGAGAATCGCTTGTTGGCAGCTGATGAGAACGGATTTGTGAGCAACTATTGGTATGATGCTGATGGCGAGCGCACAGTGAAGACCAGTGGCGAGAATGAAGCTATCTATGTGAACTCTGAGTTCTCGGGTGGTAACACCGGTACAGCACGCTTCTCACTCTATGTCAGCCCTTACCTCGTAGCAGGACAAGGAGGTAAGTACACCAAGCACATCTACATCGGTAGTCAAAGAATTGTTTCTAAATTGGGCGACTTGGCTTCTTATGGTGCAGACCCAAGACGAATACCGTATGCAGGCAATGAAGCCGATGGCTTGACCATTAACTACAAGGACAAGTATGCAAAGCAACTGCAATCCATTAAAGACAACTACAAGGCGTTTGACCAACCTTATAACGGTAAGGACAATGACGACTACGTAAACGGTCAGGGCTTCTGTTGTAACGATGGTACACCGGAGGCAGCACAAGCAAGGGTACGCACAAGAACTGCAAATGGTAACTTTAAGCCCAACGATGACTACGAGAAGATGCAGTTCTACTATCACCCTGACCACTTGGGCAGCAGTAGTTACATCACCAACCTTGACGGTGAGGTAGCACAGCATATCGAGTATGTGCCGTTTGGCGAGGTGTTCATTGAAGAACGCAACAATACTTGGAATACCCCTTACCTCTTCAATGCCAAGGAGTTTGATGAGGAAACGGGTATGTACTACTATGGTGCGAGGTACTATGAGCCGAGGTTGAGCTTGTGGATGAGTACGGATCCAAAGGAGGAGAAATTTGCTAATATAAATACCTATTGCTATACAAACAACAATCCTATAAGATATGAAGATTTTGATGGAAGAGAGTGGGGAATAAAATATAATGAAACTGGAGGTGTAGTGTATGCAAATGTTGAATTACAAGTAAATCCTAATATTGACCAAAAGATAATAGAGCAATATAAACAAGATATTAATGCAGAATTTAATCGTATGATAAAAGAGGTTTCTTCGGGGAAATTCTCAGGAGAGATAAATTTCAATGTACCCCAAAAGGAAGATCAACTTTATTTGATAGTATCATTTTCTGATTATTCGCCAACAACTTTTGCTGGAATAAATTGTAAAATAGGAATGGCAGATGCAACGATATATAATAATCGAAATCAAGTGAAAGAGGGTTATGTTTTTGCTGCAGACATTATCCATGAATTGCTCCATACTTTGGGAATGCCAGAATTAGTCGAACCGAGTTTTTCTGATACAGAAGTAAAAAATATATCATCAAAAGGACATAAATTTACTTATAGTTCTACATCGAATACAGTCAAAGATGTATATAAAAATGTAATGAATAATTATGCCAATACAATTGATGGAATACAACTAAGAAATGTCAAAGAATTGCCACATTCAAATATCACTCCCCAGCAATTTGAATTTATCAAAAAACAAATAATTCGTCAAGAACATGGGGAAGGACGCTCGCAGTTTGATAACTTTTGGTTTATTGATAATTATTAGTTTTGGCATATATCTAAAAAATGAGAATATTAATATCGCTATTTTTATTTTTGATGCTTCTTACATCATGTAGTACGACTAAAGTTATTTATGATGTAGAACTATCTCCGTCTTTTGCTACAGGAGATAGTGAGCTTTTTTACTATATTACTAAAAATTTCAACATTCCAAAAGATTATGGTGAAAATGGGGCTCCTGGGCATATAATTGTTCAATTTGTTGTAAAGGAAGACGGAACTCTTAGTAATTTCATTGTATTAAAATCTGTGTCTAAGAGTTTTGATAATAATTTTATACGAATGCTTAAAAAAATGCCAAAATGGAAACCTGGGAAAAAGAATAATATAAACGTAAAAACTATATATATATTAAATTATTTTGTAGGAAAGTAAAGAATGAGCATTAAAGTTCAAAATATGATGTCATACACTCTAAAATATGACGTCTCAATCTGACGGATATGACGTCTAATCCTGGTAAATATGACGTCATAAATAAAAGAGTAAAAAACGTGGTACGAAAACGCAAGCTACAATAGCGATAGAGAACAGAATGTATAATATTAAAACTACAAGTCTATGGTAAACCACATATAGATTGTTTGAACTTACCCATACAAGGGTATTAAAAGCCGTAAGCAATAAACTGGAAAGAACGACGTTAAATATTGATAACCATAATTAATTAGATATTATGATTGAATTTGAAGTAAAATCAAAAAAGCAGCATATATTGGTGAACATAAGAGACAGACCCAAGACGAATACCATACGCAGGTAATGAGGCTGATGGCTTGACTATCAATTACAAGGATAAGTACAACCAGCAGTTACAATCCATTAAAGACAATTACAAGGCGTTTGACCAACCTTATAACGGTTAGGACAATGACGACTACGTGAACGGTCAGGGCTTCTGCTGCAACGATGGCACGCCGGAGGCGGCACTGGCAAGGGCGATGGCACGCACAAGGGCTGCAAACGGTAATTTCCACGATAAGGACAATTACGAGAAGATGCAGTTCTACTACCACCCCGACCACTTGGGCAGCAGTAGTTACATCACCAATCTTGACGGCGAGGTGACACAGCACATCGAGTATGTACCGTTTGGAGAAGTGTTCATAGAAGAACGCAACAATACGTGGAACACGCCGTACCTCTTCAACGCTAAAGAGTTTGACGAGGAAACGGGTATGTACTACTATGGTGCGAGGTATTACGAGCCGAGACTGGGCTTGTGGATGAGTTGTGATCCCAAACAAGAGAAATATCCAAATGTAAATTCTTATTGCTATGCAAATAATAATCCCATTATCTTTATTGATACAAATGGAAAAGAAGGAATTGTTGTCTCAGGACAGCATGGTGGTACAATGCAAAATAGAGAGCATTTTCTTATTAATGGATTGGATAGAGCAAAAAGGGCATTGAGCCATAGACATAGTAAGAAAGAAGCAGTTACTTGGATCGTATTTAGTGAGTCTGATACAGACTATGGCTATACTAAAAAAGAGTTGGAGAAATATAAACAACAAGCTCAAAGAAATGGTATAAATATGATCGTTGTTGATGATGCTGATGATATTGTTAATTATATAAATAATAAAAATGGTGGAAAATCCAGGGAAAATGATAAAATTTCAAGTTTTTACTATGTCGGACATGCCACACCTGGAGATTTAAATGTTGGCTATAATGGAGGATGGCTTTTTGATGGAGATGAGTTTGATGCAGATCAGCTAAATAGTGATGCTTTTTCAAAAGGGACTTGGGTAAATGTAACAGCAGCCTGTAGGACAGCCGTGTCTGGCAATATTGAAAAAAGTATAGTAGAACAATTCTCTAAAAAGCTAGATTCTACATCTAAAGTTTTTGGATCGGATGTCAGAACATTCTTTGGTGGTGGCGTTCGGTCAGATAGTCAACTTTTAGAAAAAAATAAAGGACATCAAGTAAAGCAAAATGGAAAGAAATAAAATAATAAAATTAGGCGCCATTGTCGGGATTTTGTTTTTAATTATTTGTTTTTATAATCCCATTTTTATAGATTTGTCCAGAGAGAAATATAATATGACAATCAAAGGCAAATTGAATACAAAGCGTATAGTATTGTCTTCTCTATTCAATATAAAGGCAAACTCGAAACTTTCTGTGTATATTATTTGGGACTCGTACGAGTTAAAGAATTTACCGAAGGAGATACCACATCACAAAATTCTTTATACAGAAAATGATAATGCTATAAAAGAAATTTTGCAGTTGCCTTTTTTATATACAGGAGGGGATATGTCTACACTTAGTAGCAAACTTGTTATAATTCAAGATGGGTATAAATTATATGAAAGTCAAATTACATTAAGCAATAATGATATTGGCTTACAAAATAATATTACAGGATGGATTGTACCTATAAATAAAAAAGATTTAATTTCAGTGATTTCAAAATTTAATAAATACAAATACCCGATTCTTATTGTTAAATAATTTTAGCAACCATTAAAACTAAGGTAACTAGTCGTTCCTCAAGAACTCGACTTACAACCAGCAAAAGGTATTGGATAACACCTTTGTTTCGTTAAAGTTGGAATCCACTCCTTGAATACTCCATTTTATCATGCTTCGAATAAGGCACAAAAGAAACCGCATGGCTCTTTTGAAGTTGAATGCAGCCGCAGCGAGCATCACGTTGATGGCGTCACCCAAGAGACCCTTGTAGAAGTTCCTCCCCAATCGATGATCTGCCTTGCAGTGCCCTATGACAGGCTCTATTCCTGCTCTCTTGCGGAAGAACATTTGTTTTTTCTTTTTCTTGTGTGGCGAGTCGCTTGCCTTGGGAACGCCGGGTATCATGATGTTCGTCTCTCCGCACGTTTCCTGCCCGCGATACCCTCTGTCCCCCGCGAGTCTTTTGATTTTCCTGCCACGGAAACGCTGCACAAGCTTAAGTCTCTTGATTTCCCCGGCATAGCTTTGGCGCACCTTGAGATGCTCTGCATGAGCCACGTCGCGGCAGAAACCGATGATTTTATTGAGGAGTTTCGAATCCGTGGGGAACGTGACGTTCTTC
>NZ_SDIK01000074.1 GCF_008016795.1 Prevotella brunnea | reverse complement strand
GCGTAAGTGGAATGTGTCTAGTGGTTCAATGTTCCAATGGCTGAAACGTTGGCCCGTTGATTCAAAATCGTTATCTTTGCCCTCGGAAGTAATCGAGAGGTATCGTATGGCTCATAAAGAAACGAATTTGACAGACAATGAGATATTGCGCCAGAAGATAGTGAACCTCCAACACGCATTGTCTTTGGAGAAGATGCGCAGCCGTGCCTATGAGAAACTCATAGAGATAGCCGAATCCGAGGAGGGTATCAGCATCTTAAAAAAAGATGGTGCCAAACAGTAACGGCGCTGCGTGAGGAGTTTCCCGGTGTATCCGTGGAATTCCTCTGTGGGCTGTTTGGCAAGAAACGCCAGTGGTATTACGCAAGCAGCAAGCTTGTGATTTCTGAGCGGCAAAGGCGTAAACTGATAGTTGACAATGTACTCTACTATCGTGCCTGCTGTCCCGGGATAGGCGGTGTGAAACTGCACGTCCTCCTCAAGTCGGAGCTAGGTGAAGATGTTACTCATGGTCGCGACTCCTTCTTAAAACTACTTGCTTCAGAAGGGCTTATGCTTCCCAAGAACAAGCGAAGACGTACAACGGACTCCAATCATCCTTATAGGAAGTATCCTAATCTTGTACAAGGTGTTACGGCAATGTATGCTAACCACATTTGGGCAGCCGACATAACCTACGTTTGGATTTACGGCAACGTCCTGTACCTCCATCTCATTACAGATGTTTACTCACATGCTGTCATAGGCTGGTGCTTATCCGAAACCATGGAGGCTATAAATACGAAGGAGGCATTGCTAATGGCAGTTAAGGCAGCCGGAGGAGGCAACCTCTGCGGAACGATACACCACTCTGACAGAGGTTCGCAATATGCCTGCCACCTATATGTTGAAACTCTTATGTGCCACCATATCAGGGTTAGTATGACAGAACGGTACAATCCTACGGACAATCCTGTGGCGGAAAGGACGAATGGAACCTTTAAGGTTGAGTGGATTTACCAGCAGGAGATGTACCGAGATTATGACCAGGCCAATATGGAAATCTCCAAGGCAATAGCCTTCTACAACTACAGACGACCGCATATGAGCATAGGAATGAAATGTCCGATGGATGTCTATAGAGGCGAACAGCCCGGGAGAAATCTTTGGAAAAAGAGATAAATGCTTGCAAAAAAGAAAAATATAACGTATCTTTGGAACGCCGAAAATATGGCGAACGACGGTCTTATGCCATCTTCACCAAAGGTCCCAGGGGGCATCGAGCCCCCTAAGACCTTGCCGAAAATATG
>NZ_SDIK01000073.1 GCF_008016795.1 Prevotella brunnea | reverse complement strand
GTCCGAAGAAATGTGTACTTTTGCCCATGTTATCTGAGTTTGGAAACAAAAGCAAAGATAACAAAAAGGGCTGATACCTCGTGAGAAGTGTCAGCCCTAATTCATAAAAAATGTGGGATGTTTAGCGGACAGTAATAGAAACGAATCCTTTGGTGCAAGGGCAAGCATGAGTTCCAAATAGCGTTGTGCCTTCTTCACGTATTCGTCGTGAAGCGATGTGCCACGACAATATTCCGAGAGCAGTTCGGAAAAGACGTAGCACTCATGATAATAACGCAATCTGAGATTCGAATCGAGCGTTTCCGGTCGGATGTCGTCGAGGATGTGCTTTGAAAGGAAGAAGAAGCCTGCCAAACTGTGAATGTGTGCCTTTTGGAGCAGTGCTTCCTGCACCTTCCGGCTGTCGTTGAGTTGTCGGGCGTAGTGAAGAACTCGGTCGGCATAGACGGCTGCCGAGTCGAAACGGAAGCACTCGTATTCGCTGTATAGTTTCTTGCATATATCGAGTCGCTGTTCGGGTTGCAGATGGGGATCCGCGAGTTGTTGGCGGATGCTGTCGATGCGGCGTTCCTTTGCCTCGGTGGTTTGGGTTCGCTGCGCAATGAGCCTGTCCAACTCGTTGTAGTCGTATCGGGATGCCGGCACGGAGATTTGCAAGGTGAGGGCAATGAGCAATGGTAATAATCTTCGCATATTGTTTGGGTGTACGCTCTGTTGTTGTGTGTCTCCTTATTATATATATGTAATCGGGAGAAAGATGTAAATCGAACGAGCCATCGTTGCACGAACAAAAGTATAAAAAAAATCCGATGCGACAAAATAAAGCAAACAAAATTTGAGCGCACTCAGACTCACGTCTAAATGCGCTCGGTTTAGCTTACTGTTGATTGAGAAAATGTTATGCCCATTGTCAAAAAATCTACAACAGGCAAACAATTTATTCAGTGATTTTTACTTCCACCCCGTGTTAAAGGGGTTTCTGATACACCCACCGGCAATCACGTAATTATCATCTATGAACGATGCAAAGATAGTTAAAAAATAGCAGGAAAAATAACTATCAAGTAAAAATCAAGGTTTCAAAAAAGGAAATATATTCATATATTATTGATATTCTGATTGTTAATAGTTTATAGAATAAAAATTAATTGATATGAAATCTAAGTTTTACTATCTCATTTCTCCAATAATTTCGCAGAATAATGAGGATGGACCGGACTATTTGCAACAAATTGAAAGCTGTTTTTTCAGGAAACAAAGAAAAATTTAATTCCATATAGGGACAGGTCATATTCATATCCTTACATGGGGGAAAATGGACGAATAATTCCAAACCGATCATTCCGAAACAATGCAATAAGTTGTCGTCCCACAGTCATCGTTTTCCAAAAGCTTACCTTTTACATTCCAAAAGCTTACCTTTTGCATCATAAAAGCTTAGCTTTTGAACGGCAAAAGCTAAGCTTTTAAAATACGCTTTGTAAATAATTGATTTTCAGGCTATTCCATGTTGCTTGTTTTATGCCGTTGCCAAGCCCCTTTTTCTGTTGTTGAATCATTGTAGAATTGCATCCATTCACGGGTGAATCAATGAATCATCTTCAATCTGCTTCCGTTTACACCCATGGAAAGGGCAAGGCATGGGTTTGGCAGTGGCTTAGGGGCGGGCATAAATCAATACCGTGCGAATCTTCCCGCGCCAAACCCACAACTGCAGTCCCATGCCATCGAAATCATAGACGTGCTGGTTCTGCCCCTTGCCGTTGTTCTGCGGGACATAGATGGTATCTTCATCATTGGGTTTCGCTCCGGTCATGCTCAGGAATTCATCGAAATTCATGCCCAACAAGTTGGTTCCGGCATAGAAACACGACTCCCACGGAAAGATGGTGTTCACGATGCCCGACTCACACCACAGTTCTACCTTCTCCACCGGGAACACGTAGCAATCCATTCGGAACGATTCTTCCTCATAGACTTCCTTTCTATGGGGCAATTGCAGATAGTCGTCGATGGGTGCGCCCACCTTGAAAATACCGTAGCCTTTCTTCGGCTCCAATGTTGCCTTTGTCTTCTCTTCCATAGTTTCTGTACCTTATTTTATGCAAATATAATTTATTTTGCACGATTTGCGCAATGATTAATAGCTTTTAACGCTATGGTGCTGATAAAAGCAAAGGCACGAAGCGTATTCGCTTCGTGCCTCGTAATTGTAAAAAGAAGCTTTGCCAGCTTCGTTTTCGAGCTTGATTTCCGGTTCGCGCCTCTCGGCGTTCCCCATCCATCTTGCATCGATTGTTATCCTTTCACATCTTTCTTTCCTTTTCTGACTAATCCTGTCCTGAACAATCTTTCTTTTTTTTTACCTTTTAATGACCTATTACCCGATTAACTCTATTTTATGGATTTAAATATAACCTGAAACAATCTTAATAACCTAAAACGTTCGAATACTCCATTACAAAGTTTACTAAAACTTTACCATGAAAACATTGCAAAGGTAAACATTCTTTTTTTAAGACGCGAAAGTTTCCGACAGCATTTCGCACAAAAAATCGGTTTTCTTGATATAAGTCAATTGCAAAAGGTGGATTGCATCCATGTGAAGCGCATGAAAACAGAAGAAGAACTCTCCGCGTGTTTGTCATCTACAACAAGTCATGGCGATTTGCAAGGTTCGGAATGGCAGCAAGAAAAAAGCCTGCCATAGGTTTCACAATCTATTGACAGGCACTCATTACTTGCAAATAACAAGTCGATTTAACATAAGCAAACTACTTACAGTTCACCATTTAAGATTTTCCGGGCATGTTCAACGCTCGCCTGCGTTGGCTCCGGAATGTTATTTAGTGTGTAAGGGATATTTAAGTTTTCCCATTTATAAACTCCCAAGGTGTGATACGGCAACACCTCCACTTTCTCCACGTTGCGGAGCGTGGCAATGAAGTCGCGCAACGGTCGGAGTTGTTCTTCCTTGTCGGTGATGGTTGGGATGAGCACATGGCGTATCCAAACCGGTTTGCGGATGTCGGAAAGGTATCTGAGGCAGTCGAGGATGTTCTCGTTGGGAAATCCCGTCAGCCACTTGTGTTCAGCGGAATCGATGTGTTTCAGGTCGAAGAGCAGCAGATCGGTATGGCGCATGAGTTCCTTGAACTTCTCGAAGAAGAGTCCTTCTCTGCGGAATGGTTGCGCCGACGTGTCCAAACAAGTGTGGATGCCCTTTTCTTTTGCCTTTCGGAAGAAGTCGATGAGGAAGTCCATCTGCATCAACGCCTCGCCACCGCTGACGGTGATGCCTCCTTTCTTGCCCCAATAATCGCGATAGCGCATGGCTTTTGCCAGCAGTTCGTCGGCAGTAGCGAGATGGTCTGTCTTCGGACTCCACGTATCGGGGTTGTGGCAGTAGCGGCAACGCATGGGACAGCCTTTGAGGAAGACGATGAAGCGAATGCCGGGACCATCTACCGAGCCGAACGACTCTGTGGAATGCACCCTTGCTCTGATGTCGCCGTCCACCCAATTCGTCTCACCTGTTTGATACATCACGGTGGTTTGCTTCGCTTTCGCATCTTTCTCGTTTGCTCTCATCTGCGTGTCCTGCTTTGTTTTTGTAAAGACTGTCGTGCCGATTGTCCGGCTCTCGGTCGTGCCGATTGATAAAAAGGCAAGGGGAAGGTCGGCTTTCCCCATTTGGATGGGGGCGTGTGTCCTATCCCCTTGCCGCTACCTTAAATGAAACTTACATTCTGTCGTGAGCTTGTCGGGCGATAACATCTTCCTGCTGTTCCCGAGTGAGGTCGATGAACTTCACCGCGTAGCCGCTCACACGGATGGTGAAGTTGGCATATTCCTCCTTTTCCGGATGTTCCATGCAGTCGATGAGCTTCTCCACACCAAACACGTTTACATTCAGGTGGTGAGCTCCGCGAGCGAAGTAGCCGTCGAGCACGCCCACGAGTGTATCGGTGCGTTCCTCATCGGTGTGTCCGAGTGTTCCGGGCGCGATGGTCTGCGTATTGGAGATGCCGTCGAGCGCATATTCGTAGGGCAGTTTTGCCACCGAGTTGAGCGAAGCCAAGAGTCCGTTCTTCTCAGCTCCATACGATGGGTTTGCGCCCGGTGCGAGTGGTGCTCCTGCCGGTCTGCCATCGGGCATGTTGCCCGTATATTTTCCATACACCACGTTCGATGTGATGGTGAGAATACTTGTTGTTGGTTCGGAGTTGCGATAGGTGTGATGTTTCTTCACCATGCCCACGAAAGTTTTGAGCAGCCACACGGCAATCTTGTCGGCACGGTCGTCGTCGTTACCATAACGTGGGAAGTCGCCTTCGGTCTTGAACTCGATTGGAAATCCCGTTTCGTCGCGCACGATGTTCACTTTGGCATACTTGATGGCGGAGATGGAGTCCACCACATGACTGAAGCCGGCTATTCCGGTAGCGAAGGTGCGTCGCACGTCGGTGTCGATGAGTGCCAGTTCGGCAGCTTCGTAGAAGTATTTATCGTGCATGTAATGGATGAGGTTCAGCGTGTTCACGTAGATGTCCGCGAGCCACTCCATCATGTCCATGAATTTCGGTATGAATTCCTCGTAGGTCAGCACGTCGCCCTCGATGGGTCGCAGTGCGGGTCCGCACTGTTCGCGCGTCTTGTGGTCGATTCCTCCGCTGATGGCGTAAGTCAGGCACTTGGCAAGGTTGGCACGCGCTCCGAAGAACTGCATTTCCTTTCCCGTCTGTGTGGCTGACACGCAGCAGCAGATGGAATAATCATCGCCCCATACGGGTCGCATCACTTCATCGTTCTCATATTGTATGGAGCTTGTCTTGACCGAGATTTTCGCGGCATACTTCTTGAATCCATCGGGGAGTGCGGGCGAATAGAGCACGGTGAGGTTAGGTTCCGGCGATGGCCCCATGTTTTCCAAGGTGTGGAGGAAGCGGAAATCGTTCTTTGTTACCATGGAGCGTCCGTCCATGCCCATGCCTGCCATTTCCAACGTTGCCCAAACGGGGTCGCCCGAGAAGAGTTGGTTATAGGAAGGGATGCGTGCGAACTTCACCATACGGAACTTCATCACCAAGTGGTCGATCAGTTCTTGTGCTTCGCTCTCGTTGAGCGTTCCTTCCTGCAAGTCGCGCGTGATGTAGATATCGAGGAATGTGGAGATTCTGCCCACCGACATCGCTGCGCCGTTTTGTGTTTTGATGGCAGCCAGATAGCCGAAATAGAGCCACTGCACCGCTTCTCGTGCGTTGTTGGCCGGTCGTGCGATGTCGAAGCCATAGATTTTCGCCATTGCCTTCATTTCGTTCAATGCCTTTATCTGCATGGAGAGTTCCTCGCGCTTACGGATGATGTCATCGGTCATCACGCCACAGCCGCAATTCTTAAAGTCTTTCTTCTTCTCTTCCATGAGGAAGTCGATTCCGTAGAGTGCCACGCGTCGATAATCGCCCACGATGCGTCCGCGTCCGTAGGTGTCGGGCAGACCGGTGAGTATGTGGTTGTGGCGTGCTCGCTTCATTTCATCGGTGTAAGCGTCGAAAACGCCGTCGTTATGTGTCTTGCAATATTTCGTGAATATCTCGTGAAGTTTTTCAGAAGGTTGATAGCCGTAGGTGGTGCAGGCTTGTTCTGCCATCTTGATGCCACCGTAGGGCATGAAAGCGCGTTTGAGTGGTTTGTCGGTTTGTAAGCCCACGACTTTCTCGAGGTTCTTCAGGTTCTCGTCGATGTAGGCTGCTCCGTAAGCCGTCATGCTCGAAACCACTTCGGTTTCCATATCGAGCACGCCTCCTTTGGCACGCTCTTCTTTTTGCAGTTCCTTTAGTTTTCCCCAGAGTTTATCTGTGGCCTCGGTCGCATTGGCAAGGAAGCTCTCATCGCCGTCATAGCCCGTATAGTTTTTTTGGATAAACTCTCGCATGTTCACTTCATCCGACCATTTTCCGTCGTTGAAGCCTCTCCATTCGTTTCTCATTGTTGTTTTGGTTTAGTTAAATTCCTGTCGCTCGGTCAGTTTGCGTTGTCCGGCGGATTTGTTTCAAATTTCGATGCAAAAGTAAGTGGTTTGCGGAATTGGTACAATACTTAAAGATTGGTATTTTTATGCTGCACACCTATGGCGTGGTGTGCAGAAAAGATGAGTTTTTAACATTTCTCTTACCTACTTTTAGGTATTCGTTGCACAAAAAGCCCCGATAAATGCAATCTACAGTTTGCAATAATGAGGTGTTTTTCTTGCTATATGCCCATTTTTAGGTATTTGTGCAGTATTGATACATAAGCGAAATAAAATGGAGATATGGTTGGAAACGTGCGAAAGTTATGGGTCATGGTGATTATTCCGTTCCTCCATGGGGCAAACCCGGTGTTTGTCAGCCCATGGGAACGGGAGCGGAATGCACGCGGATGCCCGGCATTGCCCTACCCCAACATCTTGCTTTGCCTCCAAAAAAGAAAGAAGAGAAATTCAACGGAGGAGAACAAACGGGAAAAACTAAAATGTTTCATATCTGTTTTATTTTTTATCTGTCGTCATACATGAACTTCGCATCGACCATCGCGACACGTCAAAGCGGAGGGTCGAATGGCGTTGCCTTTTTAATACGCGGGTGTTCGCCATTAAAATGTACATGGCTTTCTTGGTCTTTTGGTTTTTACTTTGCCACTATTAATCTTCAACACCTGTTCTTGTTTACCGGCTTCGGCGGGTCAAGATGCTTTCCGTCTTAACATGGGCAAAGTTATTGAAGGCATGTTTATTACCGGTGAACGAACGATGAACATTCGCCTACAATCTTGTTTCAATTCTGTTGTCGTGGAAATGACACAACGCCACGACGAGCCGCGGCAAACCGGAATTGGAGGAGCGGGGAAGCATGAAATCAAAGCTTGCCGCCCGCGTAAAGAAAAATCAAAATTATTTGCTGATTGTTTGTCGGAACAAGGAAGATTGTGTATCTTTGCGAATGTGGGCAACGAAAGAAAGGCTTACCCGGCAACGGAATCAAAAATCTATGAACCATGACAGAATACAACGATGATTGGATTATAAAAACCACCCATCTGCAACCTCCTCCACAAATGCGAAATCAGGATATGCTGCTCAATGCCTATTGCGTGGCGGGCAGCTGTGAACTACAACTCAACGGCACTGTCAGGCAACTGCAAGCGGGATGCCTGTTGCTGGCTCTGTCCTGCCAATCGCTAAAACTCATCTGCGCTTCGCCCGACTTCGCCGTGGAAGGATTGTTCATCGACCCGGTGTTCTTCCGCCAAGTCATACATCCCTCCGGTCATACCGTCAGGTATGCCCTGCATCTTCACGACAATCCCATCGTCCCGCTGCTCCCCGATGAGGGGAAACTTTGGCGGCGCGACTACGAGAACCTCTTTCTCCGCATCGACCGCAGGGAAAGTCCTTTCCGCGGCGAAATGATTATTGCCGCAACTTGGCAGCTGACGCTCAACTGCTTCGACTTCACCGCACGACTCTACGGCAGGGAACGGATGTCGGTGCAGAAGGCATCGCTTGCCACGGGCTTTTTCCGCATGCTCGAGGCAGGCGATTATCGCGCTCACCGCAACATCTCACACTATTCGGATAAGCTCTTCGTAACGCCCAAACACTTGTCGGAGGTGATAAAGAAGGTGAGCGGACACAGCGCAAACTATTGGATTACGCGGTACACCGTTGCCGAGTTGCGACATCTGCTGCTGAACACCAAAAAGACAATGACCGAACTCGCAGCGGATTTTAACTTCTCCTCTGTTTGCTATCTCACCCATTACCTGCGCGCCCATCTCGGTGTAAGTCCGTCGCGATTGAGGGAATGAAAGTTCCGAACAGATTGTGGAAACCTCATTCCTCATCCGGGAAACAGATGGCAGAGGGTGTGGGCAACTCATCCCGATGATAGTTGCCCTGCATGATGCGTGGAAACACGGGGGCAGTCCGCCACAGTCATGATGATGGGAATATGTTTTTCCGAAAAAACTTCTTCATAAAAAAAATGCAGAACATCACTGCCCCGCATTCCGAATCAAATATCCTGAAAGGATGTATAAGAATTAAAATTATAAGTGGAGATGATTGCCTCACGACAAAATCCCCCACAACATTTTAATTAGTTTACTTACCTTTATCAGTATATTACTTTTTTATGAAAAATTAATACATACCTATATAAGGTATTTGGACAATCTCCATTGCCCACATCAAATTTGTTAATTTAAAATTAACGTTCTTACTATTTACAAATATACAATATTGCTCATGGAAATGCAAGATTTTAAACTATAATTTTATCAACTCATTCAATTTCTTGATTTAAATCAATTGAAGAATGTAAAAAAGAAGCTGCGAACCATGATTATTCGCGGCATTGCAGACCAAAAACAATTGTCATGCGAGGGGGAGAAAAACCTTCAACCCACCATTCTGCCGATACGGTCTTCGCACCCCGTAATGTCCTGTTTTTTTCATTCCATCCATCCAAAGCTAAGCTTTTGCAATTTAAAGGGTAAGCTTTTGCACTGCAAAAGGTCATGAATCGGAGTGCAAAAGCTAAGCTTTTAAATCCAGATTAATATTCCGCTGATTATCAACAGATTACAAATCACATCCCGAACACTGTTTTTGTCATGTTATTTCGTGGCGATGGCAAGGTTAAATGCCCAGCAGCAAGCATCTGTTTTCCTGCATCAAGTCTCCCGCGCCTGCTCCTTCAAAGTGGTGCGGACGGAATGTGTCATAACCTTAAATTCTTGTCCTGCGGTAGATGATAATTACCTTATAGCCAAACCTGTTGTCGTATTCGTAGCAAAAACGCTTCATGGATGTCCATGTTGTCAGTGGGTGTATCCGAAACCTCTGAAAGCACATTCTGCTTCTTGTCGGCGCAGCGTGCGACACGAAACGATATTTTTATACGGATATTACTGCAAATATATAAAAAAATTGGCAGATAAATTTATCTTTTGTTATTAAATTAACACTTTTTAAATATAATTCATTCTCTGCTTTCCCCCCGTCGCACTCTGACGGGAACGCGATGAGGGAAAGCGGATGTGCGGCTGACTCGGTGATTGCGGGCAATCAGAACGTATAGCCGAAGCCGAGATTGAGATAAACCGGATAGAGGTTGAACGTTATCGTCTTGAAGTCTTTCTCAAAGATGTCGGTAAACGCCCATGTGAGGTCGGCATTCACCGTGAAATGGCGGTAAGCGTGCCATGTTCCCCCTATCTGTGTTCCCCAATGGAAGTGGTTGAGATTGGGGCTGAAGTCGTAGGTGGCAGACTTCCCGTCGGTGAACGTCAGTTTCTCGCCCGTGGGATAGGTGTCGCGCAGATAGCCGTCGCTGACGTGTCCGGTGAATTCGCCGTCGAGTCGCAACGAGGCAAAGAACCCGGCGCGCACCTTCCACGCCTTGTTGATGCGATAGTTTGCCATCACGGGCAGTGTGAGCAGCGTGCTGTTGTATTTCGTCTTCACGTAGCCCGTCCAGAAACCTGCCACGCGACTTCCCTCATAGATGATTTCCATTCCGTAGTTTTTCACCGTTGCTCCGGTTATCATACCTTTCTCCTCAACGCGCAGTCCGCCTGAAACACCCCATTGGGCTTCTCGCCCGAACCATTTTGTGGCTGTTCCCTCTATCGAGCCGTTGAATTTCGGACTGTAGCTTTCGATGCTTCTTATCTCTTTGGGAATGGGCAGCGGTGTGGCTCCACCGATGTTCACACCGGTTTTCACTTCAAACTCCCATCCGTTGCAATCAGCGAGTTGCGTTCCTCTTGCCGGATTGGTCTGGGCTTGGAGTTGGGCAAGCGTGGCACAGATCATGAGTGCCACTGCACAAAATCTTTTCCCGACAGAGCCTTTGGCACAAAACTGCTGTCGTATGTTGTTGTATCCGTTCATTTTCTTTTTTTCGTGTATGTTTTTTGTTATGCCGTATTCGCGGAGAGATGACCGCGCAGGTTGTGTGTCTTACTCGTAGAACAACTCCATCTCGTCCACGTAGAGCGTACTGCCCACCGCCCCCATGAAGGAAGCTCCGTCTCTGCTCGATGACATGACGATGGCGAGGTTGTATTTTCCCTCCCTGAGTTTGACGGGGTCGATGGTTTTGCCGTTCACCGGTTCAAACTCCATGGTGAAAGGTGTCCACCGGTCGGTTTCCTTTCGTTCCCGAAGCTGCGCCTTGAGTACCAAGTTTTCGTGGGTGAGCACGTTTGTGCCATCGAGATAGGGCACGTCAGGCGTTACTTCGTAGAGCACCGCGTAGATGTCGAAGTCGTCGCGTTTTCCTTTCACCTCGTTGCTGTTTCCGTCGGTATAGATGTCGCCTGCCTTGTATTTGTAATAGCCCTTCACGGCCTTGGGTATCTTGCGGAAAGGCAGTCCGAACCTTGTGGATTTCGCCATTTGCTTGAGGTTGATTTCAAATTTCCCCATGAAGAGGTTGCCTGCCGCGAGTGGTGCGCCGAAAGCTTTTCCGGCTGCTCCCGTACTGACGGTCATGAGTTTGGCGCATTTGCCTTTCACGCCCCCATCTGCCTGACTGGTGGGATATTCCTCGGCAGGATCGGCGGCGTTGGTAAACATGAAGCCCACGTTTCCGCTGCCCCACTCCATTTCCGTTCCATCGAGAGTGGTATCATAGAAGATGTGGAAGAACTTGTGAGGCGGCGTGTCCTTGTCGAAAACCGAACCGTGCTCGTACCATTTCATGTTCTCGAAGTGATAGACCGTTGCCACGTCGTCGGATATGAACGACACCTTGTAGGTCTTCTTCCATTGGCGGTCTTGCGAGGTTACGGTGTAGGTCTGCGGTGTGGTGAAATCGCGCACGGTGCCGCTTTCCGGTTCGATGGTGGCGCCCTCGGTAAGTTGGAAAGTGGGGGCAAGTTTCGTCACATCGTCCCAGCCGTTCACGTAGAGCCGCACTTCGTTGTTGGTAATCACGGGTTGGCGAATGAGCAAGTCGCCCTCCACTTCGCATCCCACGATGTCTGCCTCGGCATTGGGAGCTTCGTCCCTGATGCAGGAACTGAACATCACCACCATAAGCAGTGTGGAAAGAATGATTTTCAAAGAATTTCTACTGTCCATAAATCTATCTTTTTTGTATCGTATATGCCTTGTTCACGAGCGAAGAGCTGCGAGCGACAGATTCGCCTTTTCGGTGTGCAAATGTACGAATAATAGTTGGGATAAAAACCATTTGTCCCATAATCTTCACAATTCGGCACAAGAACAAGGAATGATATTGTTATATATTGTTAATTCTTTCTAATATCATCCGCTTCACAACAGATAACAAATGCAAAGAGAAGAAAATTTCGTAACTTTGCAAAGTTTTTATGCCGCACAGGCTCGTATAAGTACCGGAAAGATGCTCGGTCGCCTGCCGGTAAAACCGTTTATAATATATAATAATGTACGCAATCGTAGAAATTAACGGTCAGCAGTTCAAGGCAGAAGAGGGCAAAAAGCTCTTTGTTAATCGCCTGAAAGATGCCGAGGAAGGCAAGACTGTTGAGTTTGACAAGGTTTTGCTCGTTGATAACGACGGAACGGTCACAGTGGGCGCACCAACTGTAAGTGGCGCGAAAGTAGTAGCTGAGGTCATCAATCCGCTTGTAAAGGGCGAAAAGGTGGTTGTCTTCAAGATGAAACGTCGCAAGGACTATCGCAAAAAGAATGGTCATCGTTCACAGTACACTCAGTTAGAGATTAAAACAATTAACGCTTAAAATTTAGGAGGACAAGAAATGGCTCATAAAAAAGGTGTCGGCAGTTCTAAGAACGGTCGCGAATCACATTCAAAGCGTTTAGGTGTTAAGATTGGTGGTGGTCAGAAGATCATCGCGGGCAACATCATCGTTCGCCAGCGCGGCAACCGCCACTATCCGGGTGAAAACGTAGGTCAAGGCAAGGACGACACGCTCTATGCACTCGCTGACGGCGTGGTTTACTTCCACAAGGGAAAGTTCAACAAGAGCACAGTCTCCGTACTTTCCGAAGAGGCATACGCAACCAAGATAACACCTGAAGCGTAAGCAAATAAAACAAACAAACTTATTCCAAACAAACAGCATAATCCCAAATCTCCACGCGAGATTTGGGATTTATGTTTTCAAACAGCTCGCAATGCCTATCCCGCATGATGGCAGCAAATGGCACAACAATGCGCAACGCAGGTAGTGTCCTTAAAAGTGT
>NZ_SDIK01000072.1 GCF_008016795.1 Prevotella brunnea | reverse complement strand
GAAGTACAGGAGAACCATCCAAATGAGAACATCCATGCCATCAGAAAAGTCCGTCATCTTCCTCCTGGCAGCCGTGGCGATGGAGGAAACAAAGACAACATATGAAAGGAGAATATATCAATTCAAAAACTGGAAAGAAAAGAATAAAATAACAGTGGAAGTACAGAGAAAGGAAAGATGAATTACACACTTTTAAGGACACTACCTTTTATTCTGTTGGTTGGACTTTCCATAAATATTATATGATTGTTTGCAAATATAGTAAATATTATTGAATGAAGAACTAAAAAAAGAGGAGATATTTTCTCCTCCTTCAAAAGTCTTATATCTGCAATTTTATTTGCCTTTCTTGTGTTACAGATTTTTCTGTACCAGCTCTATTCTCTATAGATTCTCAGCTATTTTATTAGGATTACGAAGACCGGTATTGGCTATATATAGCCCACAACGTATCCGAAAATCCCCATCCACAGTCCGTGGCATTGAGCATGCGTTCTATCCGTTCGTTGTAGTTGGGCAGTAGTCCGTGAAGGGAAATGAACTCCATCGCTTTTTCAAAGTTGTTCTCCAAAGTAACATAATACTGTTCCCACATATCACCAAAAGTCATTGTATATTCGCAGCCTTGCTCTATGTAAAAGAGCATCAAGTCGGCTAAGCATTCTGGTGCAGGTTTCAGTTTCTTAAATTCAGAGATAGCCTTGCGACATGTAGCGAACGATGGCTTTTCAGAAAAGCCACGCGCAGGGAAAAACTCATTTTGTATTATCTTCTTGTATTTCTCCACCTCGGCATAACTGTCGGGCGTAAGATAAAACTCCAAGTAGGTCTTTGCTTCCTTGCTTGCATCGTAAAGGCTCATTATCAGATTAATGACATTCTCCTTTGGTAATGTTTCCAACTTCTTTCTTAACTTTGCTTTTGACATAATTTGAATGCATTTATTTCTCCTATAAATATCCTTTTATCACTTCAGCCCCAATTAGCTGATTCAGCTTTGGTCCGATAATTTCATTGGAAAATATGAATCAAGAAAATACAGGTATATTGAGAAAGCATCTATTGATGCTGCTTTCTGGCGAAACTTATCTGATTGGATAAAATATTTTTCATCAATCCAGATTACTTGATTATCTTTCAAGTCAAATTCTTGTAAGTTGTAACTCTTAATCAACTCCTCAAAAGTAGATCGGCTGAAGACTTCCTCTTTAAATAGATTTCTTTCAGAAAAGTTTATTTCATAGATAAATACACTGTTAATCAATTGTTGAGGATTCAAGTGTCCATCCCATATTTTCAGAAATTCTGCTATATCTTCAATTTCTTGATAGACATCATTTGGCTCTGGATTGAATAAATCTATAGCTTTTTGTCCATCTTCTGATTTTTTATAATAGGTCCATAATGTTTTATTCATAACCTTGAGTTTGATATAAACCTTGCAAATATAATGATTTTTGCTAAAGCAGGCAAGAAAAGAATATAAAGAAATGAGGACATGTCAATTGACATGTCCTCATTTCTTTATATGCAAATAATTGGGTAAAGGTTGTCAAAATCAAACCGACCAAGGGGGACGGCTTGAGTTTATCGAGCTCTCCGTTCAATAGTAGGATAAGCCCTACCGCCTAAATTTTACTTCACTTCCTCAAAGTCTGCATCTTGGATAGTGTCGTCCTGCTTTGGCTGCTCTTGTTGAGCCTGCTGACCAGCGTCCGCACCCGGCTGTGGACCAGCTTGGCTGTACATCTGCTGAGAAGCTGCCTGCATGACGGTGTTGAGGTTGTTGATGGCGGTGTCGATAGCTGCTACGTCGGCTGCCTTGTGAGCATCCTTGAGCTGCTGCAATGCGCTCTCGACGCCCGACTTCTGGTCTGCCGGAATCTTGTCGCCATTATCCTTAAGAAAGTTCTCCGTGGTGAAAATCATGGAGTCGGCTTGATTGAGCTTGTCAATCTTCTCGCGCTCTGCCTTGTCGGCTGCTGCGTTCTGTTCTGCCTCTGCCTTCATACGGTTGATTTCCTCTTCACTCAAACCGCTGGATGCTTCGATGCGGATGCTCTGCTCTTTGCCTGTTGCCTTGTCTTTGGCAGATACGTTGAGAATACCGTTGGCATCGATGTCGAATGTTACTTCAATCTGTGGCACACCACGACGAGCCGGGGCGATACCTGTGAGGTTGAACTGACCAATTGACTTGTTCTGTGCTGCCATCGGGCGTTCTCCCTGAAGTACATGGATGGTTACTTCAGTCTGGTTGTCGGCTGCTGTTGAGAACACTTCGCTCTTCTTGCAAGGAATGGTGGAGTTGGCATCGATGAGCTTTGTCATCACACCACCCATTGTCTCAATACCGAGTGTTAGCGGAGTAACGTCGAGTAATACGATGTCGCCCACGCCGCTCTCCTTATTAAGGATAGCACCTTGAATAGCAGCACCTACGGCTACTACCTCGTCTGGGTTCACTCCCTTTGAAGGTTCCTTGCCAAAATAGTTCTTCACCAATGTCTGTACGGCCGGAATACGGCTTGAACCACCTACGAGGATCACTTCGTCGATATCCGATGTAGAGAGCTTTGCATCGCGGATAGCGTTCTGACAAGGCACAAGACAAGCCTGAATAAGGCTGTGTGCCAACTGTTCGAACTGTGCACGTGTCAAACTCTTCACCAAGTGCTTTGGCACTCCGCCTTCGGCGGTGATATAAGGCAGATTGATTTCGGTTGTTGTGGTGCTTGAAAGCTCTATCTTTGCTTTCTCTGCAGCTTCCTTCAGACGCTGCATTGCCATCGGGTCTTTGCGGAGGTCGATACCTTCGTCGGCCTTAAATCCGTCAGCAAGCCAGTCGATGATAACTTGATCAAAGTCGTCGCCGCCTAAGTGCGTATCACCATTGGTAGAGAGTACTTCGAACACACCACCGCCAAATTCGAGGATGGAGATATCGAACGTACCGCCACCGAGGTCGAATACGGCAATCTTCATGTCCTTGTTTGCCTTATCCACACCGTAAGCCAACGCTGCGGCCGTAGGCTCGTTCACAATACGCTGTACATTGAGACCTGCAATCTGTCCAGCCTCTTTGGTAGCCTGACGCTGTGAGTCGGAGAAGTAAGCAGGCACGGTGATGACTGCATCTGTAACTTCTTGTCCGAGATAATCCTCTGCTGTTTTCTTCATCTTCTGAAGCACCATTGCAGAGATTTCCTGCGGAGTATATTTACGGTCGTCAATCTGCACGCGTGGGTAGCCACCCTCGTTTACCACCTTGAAAGGAACGCGTTCTGCCTCTTTTGAGCACTGTTCGTAGGTTTCACCCATGAAGCGTTTGATAGAATAAACCGTCTTTTGTGGATTGGTAATGGCCTGACGCTTTGCAGGATCACCAATTTTACGCTCGCCACCTTCCACGAAACCAATGATGGACGGTGTGGTGCGTTTTCCTTCGCTGTTAGCAATTACTACTGGCTCATTGCCTTCAAATACTGAAACACATGAGTTTGTAGTTCCTAAGTCGATACCAATAATCTTTCCCATAATCGTATAAATTTTTATTTTGTTGTTGTCAATGTTTAGGTGATGAGCCGCTTTATTAACTCATCACGGGTCTTTCGACCTGCTCTTCTAATAACAAACGCTGTGCCGAGGCTTCGCAAACAATATAATTATGACAAGTTGTCACATCATGGCAGTACGGTATCCCTCTATGATAATCAATCCATAAGCTCCATGCGGTCAATGAGTGTTCGGAGTTAAAGTTGGATTGAACGCTTAATCTCAAAACGGTTGTTAAAAACCATTTTGGTTCTTTTTTTTATGCCCGTCATTAGAAATACTCAATTATATAGGTTTGTTATTCAGTAGTTTACTAACTAAAAACCATACGTTATGATCCATGGCAACGCCTGTCTGTCGGGGCAAGACAAAAGACAAGCAGATTCTTTATTTACTCGGGGCGTTGAAGATGCAAAAATCCTTCCCGGCGATATGGGAAAAGTTCAACAGTGTCCTAAATTTTCTTTATTCATCCATCCAAAGCTTAGCTTTTGTTTTCCAAAAGGTAAGCTTTTGCAATGCAAAAGGTCATGTATTGGAGTGCAAAAGCTAAGCTTTTAAATCGCGATTAATATTGTTCTGATTATCAATAGAATACAAAACGTTTCCCTACTATGATTTTTGTAACATAATTTCGTGTTAATGATTGGGTCAAATGTGCACTATCAAGCGTTTGTTTGCCATCAACCGAATACGAATTGGCATCAAGCGGAAGTTGGTACTATTCGGTATTGGAACAAAATACGCAAAGTATCATGACCTGATGCAACCTTGCGTGAGGTTTCCACAAAATCATTCAAGACACTGTTGGGAAAAGATAAAAGAAGTTCTCACTGCCATACAATACTGAAAATCCTAATGACCAATTTGGTTTTACATCAAAAGATGAGGCTCGCTATGTGTTGGGGATGGCGTAAAACTTCGCAACCGATTGCCGAACGGTGAGCTTTCAGGTGGCAAGAAGTCGGCTGCCACAACGCAAAAGGTCAGCCTTCATCCTGCGAAAGCTGACCTTTTTATTAACGTGATATATCATTTATCACACGATTACAACACCAAGAGCAAGAAAGCTGATTGTCTGCTTCTTTTTTCTTTCACGGCATCGGCAATCGTTCCCTCTGACCACACGATTACCAAATCTGTGCGCGCCGCTTCTTCGGAATGAAGAGGTTGTCGCCTTTCTTGATGTTGAATGCTGCGTACCAACCATCGATGTGGGGCAATGCCGCATTGACGCGGGCCTCATGCGGAGAGTGTGGATCGACGTTCAATAGATATTCCGTATATTCCGGACGTGCATTGCCTGCCCAAACGCGAGCCCACGAAAGGAAGAAACGTTGTTCGGGCGTAAATCCGTCCATGGTCTTCAGCGGTTTTTTCTTCATGCTGTTTTGGAAAGCTCTGAAAGCGATGTTCAGTCCGCCATTGTCGCCGATGTTCTCGCCCAACGTGAGTTTACCGTTCACGAACTTCCCCGGAAGGATTTCCACTTTACTGAAATAATCCTCCAATACCTTTGTGCGAGCTTCGTAGTTCTTCTTGTCGGCATCTGTCCACCAGTTGCGTTGGTTTCCGGTCTTGTCGAACTGTGATCCCTGATCGTCGAAGCCGTGGCTCATCTCATGTCCTATCACAGCCCCTATGCCACCATAGTTCACTGCGTCGTCCGCATTCGGGTCGAAGAACGGCGGTTGCAGGATGGCAGCTGGGAAGCAAATCTCGTTTGTCGTAGGATTGTAGTAAGCGTTGATGGTCTGTGGTGTCATGCCCCACTCTGTTTTATCCACCGGTTTGTTCACCTTGCGGTTGATGTAGTCCATCGTCATAAACTCGCTTACGTTCTGCAGGTTCTCATAGAGCGAGAGGTTGTCGTCGATTTGAAGACCGCTATAATCCTTCCACTTGTCGGGATAGCCTATCTTCACGATGAAATTGTTGAGTTTGTCCTGTGCCTGCGTTTTTGTCTCGGCACTCATCCATGTTAGTTCATTGATGCGCTGTCCGAGAGCCTCTTGCAAGTTTCTTACCAATTCCACCATGCGTTGTTTGCTACTTTCCGGGAAAAACTTCTCCACATAGAGCTTGCCCACGGCTTCACCGAAGACGTTGCTAACCATACTGACGGCACGTTTCCAGCGTGGGCGGTCTTGTTGCACTCCATTCAGCACGCTGCTGAACTTGAATGCCTCGGCGCGGAAAGCATCGCTCAGCTGACTTGACGCGTTGGTGATGACGTTCACCTCGGCGTAGGCTTTGAGGTCGTCCAACGGTGTTTCTGCCAATATTTTCTCCACCTCGCGGATGGGCTCCGGCTGTCCAAGATCCACTTCGGCAAACATTGGGAATCCGTTTTGCAGGAACACGTTTCCCCAGTCAATGCCCGGGAAATCAGTGATGAGCTGCGTGTAAGACATTTTGTGATAGTTGGCGTTGATGTCTCTTAGTTTCACTTTGTCGTAGCTTGCTTTGGCAATTCGCGTCTCGATTGCCAATACAGCCTGCATCTTTCGCTCCGCCGTGGCATCATCGTTACCGACCATTTTCAATAGATTCTTCAAGTAGGTCTTGTACGCTTCCCTCACTTTCACGGTTTGCTCATCGTTTTTCAGGTAGTAATCCCGAGTTCCCAATCCAAGCCCTCCTTGTTCGATGGAAACGATGTTCATATCGGCATTGCGCAGGTCTGCCCCCACTCCGATACCGAACATCATGGTTGTTCCGCCCATGCGGTCGATTTGCGATGTTACGGTTTGATATTCTCTAACGTTTCTGAT
This sequence comes from Prevotella brunnea, assembly GCF_008016795.1. Lineage (GTDB taxonomy): Bacteria > Bacteroidota > Bacteroidia > Bacteroidales > Bacteroidaceae > Prevotella > Prevotella brunnea. The sequence continues at coordinate 39,444 of NZ_SDIK01000072.1, read as the reverse complement.
GGCGGCAACCTTTTCGAGCGTTGGTTTGATGGGTTCGTAACCTTCCTTGTTCAGCCTTGCGCTGTCCATCATCAGGTTGTAAAGACTGCCGAGCTTTTGTTCCAGCGACCCTTTTTTTTGGGGCTTGTTGGCAAAATCGAGAATCAGGTTCTGAATGCGCACTTGATTCTGTTCGTACAAGTCGGTGAAAGCTCCATTGCTTGTGTGTTCTGCATCTAAGGGATTCTTCTTCAACCATCCGCCTGCTGCATAGTGGTAGAAGTCGGTTCCTGGCTTCACACTGAGGTCCATGTTGGCTTTGTCTATGCCTGAGGAAAGGTTCTGCGCGCCTGCCGAAAGTGTTGCCAGCATCATCGCTGCAAGTAATGTTTTCTTTTTCATTTGTGTTTTATTAATATTTGTATCTGTTAGATTATGTAATATCGAGGAAACGGACGGTCAGCTGAATGTTGAGGAAGCAATTTGAGTGTTGGTGCTTGCAAAATGCCCTGTCATGTCAGTCGTATTCGGGTGTTGTCCGTGTTGATTTTCTTAGCAAGTGCAATTTTAAGAAGTTTTTTTGTACTATGCAAGTTTTATCGACAATTATTTGTTGAAAGCATGGTCGAACAGCGTAGGAGTTGAATTGACAGCGGCTGATCGTGCCTTGGCTTATTCAAACGAGAATCCCCACGGGCGAATCGACTTTCATCGCTCGTCCGTGGAGACTAAAGTGGGGTTACATTCCTACACCAACTCCTACACCACCCATCTGGTTGTCGTCCTTCTTTTCTTGGAAGTCGTTGGTGATGTTGCTCTGGTGCTGACGGAACTGTTTCTTGGTGTTACCAAATTTCCATGTTACCGTCAATCCAACCTGTCGGAGTGGGAAAGCAATGCGCGTGAATTGCTCAAAGTCTTTGGAATGACTGTAATGGTGGAAGCGCATCTTGTCGCGTAGAGGAGTGAAGAACATGACAGACACGTCGAGCTTATCCTTCAGGAAACTCTTGGAAACCGTTGTGGTGAACATGCTGAAACTATTACCATAGCCCTGCAGATTGAGGCGCTTTGTCATTCCGCCCGTGAAGACACTCCACTTGATATCGAGAGGAAGCGTCTGCTGCAAGCCGAGAAAGCCCATTGCCTGCCACCCATAATGCTTTTCTCCAAGCATAGAGGCGCGCATGTCGCCATAGTCGAAGCCTCCGTTGAAAATAAGCCTTGTCTTAGGCGTTACCGCATAGTTCATGAAGGAACTGACATTGGTCCAGCGGTTGCGGACGATGTTTCCGTAAGTGGTGTTGAGGATTCCATTGTCCATAAATGAGAATTGCTCAATCTGATTGTCGGCAAAGTTCTCACCGATGGTGAGGTTCACCATGAACTTCGGAGTAAAGGCATTGAACACAAGACTGACGTTATGACTCGTCTCCACACTCAAGTCAGGATTACCGTAGGTCAACATCGTGGCGTTGGAACGGTCAATGTAGGGGTTCAGATAAGTGATGCCCGGACGCGAGATGCGCATGGCATAGTTGATACCTATGTTGATGGTCGGCGTAATGTTGTAAGTGAAGCTCGCAGATGGGACAAGATTACCATATTGCTTCTTGAAATCGCTGCCGGGACCTACGATAAAATTAACTTTCTCCCATGTATATTCGTATCGTGCGCCCATCTTGGTTCCGAATTTGCCATACTTGAGCGAATATTCGATGTAGGCAGCAAGAATGCTTTGTGTGTTTTTGTACTCCACACTGTTCTTTTTGTTGTAGATTTGCTCGTCGCCAACAAGGTCGTAGAATTTTGAATCAGATGTGTTTCGGCGGTTAATATACTTCATACCGGCATTGAGCGTCTGGTCCTTTGCCACCGGCGTGGTGTAGTCGGCTTGGAGCGTGTGCTCTGTTCCTCGTGTGTTGGCCTCAGAGTAGAGATCCTTCAGTGGGAAAGGAATGCCCGACGGCAAGGCGTCGTAAACCCTTCGATTCTCGTTTGTTCCCGGCGATGTGTTGAAGAGATAACTTAATGTAACGTTACTGGTGCGTGCCTTGTTGAGGAAACGCTGGTAGTCAACACTTCCATTGAACGACTTGTTGCCGTTGTTCATCACCATATCGTTTCCGTAGGAGAAGCCTGAGCCGTAAAGACCTCCGCTGAATGTGTTGGTTGTGTGCCCGCTGTTGTCCATACTGAAACCGGTCATGCCCAAAGATGCCCCGATGTTGCTCATCGAGTCAAGCTCGTAACCAAGACTTATATTACCCATCATGAACGGAATGGCAGTCTTGCCCTTGGTAGAGTTGGTCATCTTCGATCCATCGGCAGACGTCCGTTCTATCGTTGTTTCAATATCTTTCGTCTGTTTGCGGTCGTACATCAGGTTGGCGCTGTAGGTCAGCTTTCCCTGTTGTCCGCTAAGGAACGTGGAACCTCTCCATCCGTAATTCGTTCCTGTCAGACTGATATTCCCATTGTAACCGTTCATATTCTTTTGCTGCTGTCCCGCCTCGCGGTTCATCACGATATTCAGCACGCCTCCTACTCCTTCGGCATCGTACTTTGCTCCGGGGTTGGTCACAACCTCAATGGATTTCACCGAAGAGGCAGGCATGGCCTTGAAAATCTGCGACGGATTGGCAGAGAACATTACGTTTGGCTTTCCATCTACATAGACTTTGAATGATCCCTGACCATTCACGGTGATGTTGTCCTGCCCATCTACCGTCACCATCGGTACTTTCCGCAGCATATCGAGCACGGTATTGGCCTTCGAATCGACATCGCCCTGCACGTCGTAGGTCATCTTGTCGGTCTCCATTTTTACCAAAGGCTTCTGCGCTACCACCTCGACGCCCTTCAGTTGTTTGACATCGTCCTGAATGAACAGTGAATCAAGGTGGAGGGTTTCCCCGTCCTTTCCAAGTTCAATCCTGCGTATCAGTTCCTTGCGACCCATGGCATTGAATGTGATCAGGTAATGACCTTGTCCCTTAACCTTCTGCGAGAACTTTCCATTGTCGTCGGTAACGAACATTACCACCGGCTTTTCGGTGTTTCCTTTCTTGAAGATTCTCACTGTGGCATAAGGTTCTCCTTCATGTGTGAGCGAGTCGATGAGCTCGCCTGTAATGGTTGTTGTCTGTGCATTGAGACCGATTGCGACGGCCGAAAGCACCACTGTCAGTAATGACTTGATTAATTTCATTTTTTGTTTCTGTATTTATGACCACAACTTCTCTTTCCGGTCAGTAGATGACATCTTTAAGAGAGTGCTGCGTTTCTGTATTTATTCCATTGTTTATCCACTTCCTCGACACTGATTTCCAGAAGTTCCATCTGCCGAAACAGTTCGGGAAGCATCTCGTTCATAAACTCTTTCTTGCGTTGGGTGAGAATCTGCTTTTGCGCATCTGGCGAAACGAAATAGCCCAGTCCACGCTTATTGTAGATTATCTCCTCGCGTGCCAACAGCTCGTAAGCCTTCACTGCGGTATTAGTGTTCACCTCCAGCGTAACGGCATACTCTCTGACCGATGGTATTCGGTCGTCGGCCTTGTATAGTCCAGCTATTATCTCGTCGCAGAGGCGGTCTGCCATCTGTTCGTAGATTGCTTTATTATTATTGAAATTCATAAGCATTAGGAGTATTGTGCCTTTCCTTCCCCTCCGCTTACGTGGAGGGAGAAGGTTGAAAAAGGCTTAGATGTTAATCCATTTGTTGTTGATTGCCTGCAGGCGACAATAGATGCGATAGGCGAAATAGTAACTCGACGCAGTGATTGCGACACAGAATAGTGCTTGCGCCCATTTGGGAAACTCGTTGGGAACCACTACCACATAATCCGTATAGGTATAGACCAGATAACAGAAACCTACGAAGATGCCCATCAGTGTAAAGGTGATGGCAATGAAAGTCAGTCCTGTCTTCAACCATGCCACCTTGCGGAAGAACATTCCTCCGACCACGAATATGGAATTGGCAGCTATAAAGCTGAGCAACCGTAATGGGAGTGAATTGTCAGCTTCGTTGAACCTTTGTATCGCCTGATCCATATTTTTGAATAGCAGCATCAGCATCGACGCATGAGAGCCTTTGTGGATAAGCATATTGACACCTTGTTGCAACAGGTCGCCAACAACGAATGCAGCTGCCACAACCAGCATCACGACGAATGTCGCTCCGATGAATCGTGCCACAAACTTCTCAAGATTGGAGGCCGGCAAAGTCAGTTCACTGATTTTGTCTTGTTTGTTTCTCAAATCGCTGATAATGGCTGAACCGCAGAGCATAGCTACTATCACAATGGCACTATAACAGAACGAAGATGACCAAATGAGAAAGTCTGTCATTTCCTCGACGCTCAGTTTATCCCGGTGGAAAGGATTGAAGCTGGCAATTACCGCCAAGGCAAAGAACAAAACAGCTGTAAGAAACAGATTGAAGTATGTTTTTTTTCTCACTAACAGCAGACGGCAAAATACCTGTCCGAAGCGTTTTATATTGAAATTTTCCATTGTTTTTATAAGTTTATGAGTTTGCAAATTAGTGGGTTCAGGTTGAGGGAGTTGCACTGTGTCAGCTCCTCTTGCCCACGTTGCCTGTTATTTTCCTCGTGTTGTATTGTTGTTTACCGATGCATTGCCATTGATATTGATGTGCGGTTCGACGCGAATAGTTCCGGAGAGGTTTATCGATGCGTTGCCGTTGATTGTTGCTTCAGCTTCGCCGGCATCCTTGAAGACGGCATTGAGGTCGGCATTACCATCAATAACGATATTTGTTTTCTCAACGTTCAGGTTTTGCAACGAGGAAGAAGCATTGCCCTCTATCCTCACATCGAAGAATTTTGCCTGTAAGCCGGCCACGTCAATATCCGCATTTGATGCTACCAAGACTCTGACACTGTCGCCACGCATTGGCTTATCGATAGTAATATCAGCATTACCCTCCAATGTTATCTTGCGAAGTGAGGGCATCGTAATGTACACTCGGGGATAATAATCTGTACCATTCAGAATGCCGAAAGTGATTTCATGGACATCGGAGCTTTGCTTATTGCCTCGGCTAATGTGGAGAACACCATCTTCAACTTCTATCTTGGCAAGTGAGATGATTTTCTCACGTCCTTCAATTCTGACAGCGAAACTATCGCCGGGGATGATGTTTACCGTAGCGTTGCCATCCACAAGGAGGTCTTTGAACGGTGCGACCTTCACTTCTCTCTTCACCATCTTGCCCTTTTCCTCCTTCTTACGGATACTGCACGAGGTGAGAACAGTAGCGCAGACAGCAGCCACGAGCAACAATTTTGTTGTAAAAGAATATATCTGTTTCATTGTTTTTACTTTATTTAAGTGTCCGATAATTTATTTTTCAATCACTGTTTTTCACACCTCTGCCCTATCCAACTTGCCCAATATCGCAGCATTGAACAGCAATTCAAGGTTGATGGGTGTCTCCGGACTGCCGCTCTTGCGACGTGCCATGACGGCATTGCCTTGCAATGAAGGCTCGGCATAAAGCACGCTGTCGTCCATTTGGTCGGCATTGCGGTAAGAGAACTCATATTTCTCGGCGATTTCCTCGGTCGCTGAGTTAAGCAACAGTTCCGAATTGTTCAGAATGAGCACATGGTCGAGGAGCTGCTCGACGTCGTGTACCTGATGCGTGGAGATGATGAGCGAGGAGTCTTCGGGCAAATTGCCGGCCACCACCTTGCGAAACAAGGCTTTCGACGGAATGTCGAGACCGTTGGTTGGCTCGTCCATCAACAGCAACTGGCAGCAGGAAGCCATGGCAACGCTCATGTAAATCTTCTTTTTCTGTCCCATCGACAGCTCCTTGAAGTTTGCATCTAATGGCATTTCGAAGTCCGTCAGGCACTTGTTAAGAACCTCCACGCTGAAGCGAGGATAAAAATTCTGATGAATTTTCACATACTGCTTCAGCGTAAGGTTCGGAAGATTATACTCTTCTGGCACTACATACAGTTCGCGCAGCATCTCAGGATGGCGTTTCTTGGTTTCCATACCATCGATATTAACGGATCCCTTCTTCGGACGGAGCAGACCGGAAATCAGATAAAGCAATGTACTCTTTCCCGTTCCGTTCTTGCCCAACAGACCGTAGATGCGCTTTTGGTTCAGCGTTAGATTCAAGCCGTCAAACACCTTGTGCTTGCTGCCCGGATAGTTGAACGATAAATTCTTAATCTCAATCATAGCTTTGTATATTTATGTTTTGTTGTTTGCTTACTTGTTATAGTGTTCTACTTTAATAGAACACTGCAAAGATATATCATTAAAACATAACTTCCAAACTTTTGAGCAATTTTTTTTGGAAAATTTTACTTTCATAGCTGAATAACCGCATGTCGCACCTCATTCACCTTATTATATATAGACAGGTTTCGCAATTCCACTCTTCCCCATTCAACCCAATTCGGCGATTAGATCCTTTGCGGATGGTGTTCTATGTCGGTCAGACGTCTGTCGTTTCTTCAAATACATGGCAAGTGCTGCAGTGGAAGGACGGCAGGAAAGAAAAGCGTTAATCCCAAATTGGACACTTCACCGAATTGTATTTAACTGCAAGAGATGAGAAAACCAGATGCAACGTGCATGCGACAGATAATACTCGCCGAGCCATCAAAATGAATATCCAGCTGAATCATACAGTCGTGTCGGTGCTTCCCAAATTGGGAAATATCCTTACAAATGCATTGGCATAACTGGCTCAAAAGAAAACGACAGTGAGTTTGCTCGCAAATACGCAAATTTTGGATAACAATACAATTATTTGATTTTCAGACCGTTGCAAAAACAAACGAAAACAGCGGGGCAAAAACCACAAAACGGTGCGCCATTTTTCGTGCGAAAGCTCACCTTTTACTATGCGAGAGGTTAAAAACGACACGAAGAAAGATAAGCCAATAGCATGCGAAAGGTTAGCCATTGAAGGCTGAATTGCCAGCCAAGTGGATATTTAAGGATAAAAACAACCAAACCAAGCTTATTTCTGGTTTGAAATTTTCTAAAACAAGGATTCTCGGGAGCTTGTTTTTGATAAAAAATTTTGACAGAAAAGTCATTACGATTTCAAACTTCAGATGGGAATTTCCTCCGTCGCATCGCCATCAACGAATGAGCAAAAGGATTGTCGGCGACCAGTGAGCCACCCTACATTGTCGGTTCTGCGATTTTGTTCAGCCAGCTGCCACGGAAGATGCGGACAAGGAACATGCTGCCACGGAAGGTTAGCTCAACCGCCATGGCGAACCAAACTCCACGAAGTCCGTAGGAGGAGGCGAGGGCATAGGCCAAGGTGAGACGCACCAGCCACATCGAACCGAGATTGATGAGCGAGGGCTTGAACGTGTCGCCTGCTCCAATGCAAACGCTGTATGAGACGATGGCAGCAGCAAAGAATGGCTCAGCGAAAGCCTCAATGCGAAGAACTGCAACTCCCAGCTCGCGAATTTCCTGAACAGGCGAAAGCATGCCAATCATTTCAGGTGCGAAGACATACATCACCGCGCCCATAACAGCCATGACTCCCATGCCAAGGAACACCGTCATGTGGGCAAAGCTTTTGCAAAGCTCCCTGCGCCGTGCGCCGACACTCTGTCCGACCAACGTCGTGGCAGCCTCGCCGATACCGTAACCCGGCATATAGCAAAGACTTTCGGCAGTGACGGCAAACGAATTGGCAGCAATGGCAAAGTTACCAAGAGGTGCCACAATCATAGTGGATATCACCTGCGCACCATTCATCAGCAAATATTGCAACGCCATGGGCGCACCAATCGCAATGGCATTCCGAATATAATCCCACACCCAAACAAACCGATGGGTATCTAACTTCCAAGCGAGGATGGGACTACGGAAAATGGCGAAATAGACCAAAGGTATCGCTGCTGCAACAAAGGCCAACAGCGTGCCAAGGGCTGCGCCCTCAACGCCCAGACCAAAACCGAACATCTCGAATTCAACACCAAAGACATGGAGAACACGGGTCGGAAAAATTAAGATAAAGTTGAAAATGACATCGAAAACACACATCAACACAGCAATGAAACTGGGGTGACGCATATCGCCGGAGACCTTCAGCATGGCGGCGGAAAGGTATTCCACCAAATGAATGGGAACTGCGAAGGAGAAAATGAGAAAATACATCGAGGCATCGTGCTGAATATCAACGCCACCGCCCAACCAACGGGGCAAGAAACCTGAAATCAGGGCTGCTACAGACATCAGAATCAGACTGAAAGCCAGACCGAAGATGTAGCCGTGGCGCATCACGGCACGAGCCTTCTCAAAGTCGTTGGCACCGATGAAGTGGGCTGCCTGTACGGAAAAGCCCATACCTCCGGCTGCCACCAACGAACCGAAGAGCCACGTGGCTGGTTCGACAAGGCCGATCGATGCCGATGCCTCTGCCCCAAGCGAACCCACCATCGAGGCATCGATATAGAACATCAGCACGGTCGTAACCTGAGCAAGGATGGAAGGAATGCTCAGCTGGACGATGAGATTCAGTTTCTCACCCGTTGTCATAGCCTCGCCACTCCTTATCTTAGCCAACAGAGAATCGGTAACTGTCTTGCTGAATATCATCAGGAAAGTAGGGCGCTAAAAATGTTCACCCCTTTTCTCACCTTTATTCCCCAAATAGCCAGATTGCCATAAGGAGAATAAAGACGAAAAAAGGGGTGAGAACGATTATTTGTTGTTTGCTCTGTAGTACGAATGCAACCGCAAATCGAAAATCAGGTTAGAATAAATCGGAATCCCTTTGACTTCACGATTGCCATAACCAAGTTGGTAAGGAACGTAAACCACCCAGTGGTCGCCAATATGCATGTTTTGAAGTGCAGTGGCAAAGCCATCAACAACCTTGCTGACACGCATCTGCGCCGGACGCGCTGTCTTCGCATTGAAATCTGTAAATCCCCAAGAGCTATCAAAGATCAATCCTGAAGTATAAGTTGTGGAAGGCAGCAACCTCCCTTGATAATGGACATGAACAGAGTCGGTGAACAATGGCACTCCGGCACCTTTGCCCTTTTCCAATTCATGGACAATGATATGCTTTTCGGGAGCGTAAGTTTGCATTCCGTCGGCATTGTGAACTTGGTTCTGATAGGAATAGTTGAGGATTATCTTCCACGACGTATCGCCATTGGCTATCTTCTGCTTCGTCTCGATGTAAAGATTGGTCCAATACTTGTCATTGACGGCTTTCCAGTCGGCAAACTCCTCTACTTCGTTGTTGTCCTCGGTACATGACGTCAGCAGCCCTGCCGAAAGCATCAGTCCAAGCATGACAAAGCCTGTGAGCAACGAATGCCGTAAGCTGGCTTTTATTTGATTGAGTGAATACATATTTGATAGATAGAAATTATACATCCAGTTTCTTTAACAGGGAGGTGAGCGAAACTCTGTCCTCTATGATTTCGCGGAGCTTTGCCACAGGCACGCGTTCCTGTTTCATAGAATCGCGATAGCGCAAGGTTACGCTGTTGTCGGTCAGCGAGTCGCCATCGACGGTCACACAGAAAGGTGTGCCAATGGCATCCTGACGGCGATAACGCTTGCCGATGGAGTCCTTGGCCTCAATCGTGGTGTTGAAATGAAACTTCAGGTCGTTCACGATTTCCTGTGCCTTCTCAGGCAGCCCGTCTTTGTTCACCAACGGCAACACGGCACACTTGATTGGAGCGAGAGGTTCAGGCAATTTGAGCACAACGCGTGAAGACCCATTTTCCAATTGCTCTTCTTCGTAGCTGTGGCACATCACCGAAAGGAACATTCTATCTACGCCTATGGAGGTCTCCACTACGTAAGGGGTGTAATTCTCGTTGCGTTCGGGATCGAAATACTTCACCTGACGACCGGAGAATTTCTCGTGTTGCGACAAGTCGAAGTCGGTACGGGAGTGGATTCCCTCCACTTCCTTGAAGCCGAACGGCATGTGGAACTCTATGTCGGTTGCCGCATTGGCATAGTGCGCTAACTTTTCGTGGTCGTGGTAGCGATAGTTCTCGTTGCCCATGCCGAGTGCCTGATGCCAAGCAAGGCGGTGCTGTTTCCAATAATTGAACCATTCCATCTCCGTTCCTGGCTGACAGAAGAACTGCATCTCCATTTGCTCGAACTCACGCATACGGAACACGAACTGGCGGGCTACAATCTCGTTGCGGAAAGCCTTTCCTATCTGTGCGATACCAAACGGTAGCTTCATGCGTCCGGTCTTTTGAACGTTGAGGAAGTTAACGAATATGCCCTGTGCCGTCTCCGGACGGAGATAAATCTTACTTGCAGAATCGGAAGATGCGCCAATTTCGGTGGAGAACATGAGGTTGAATTGGCGCACGTCGGTCCAGTTCTTTGTTCCGCTAATGGGATCAACGATGCCCTCGTCGAGAATAATCTGTTTCAGACCTTCAAGGTCAGTGGCCTCCATCGCTGCCGCAAAGCGAGCGTGAAGGTCATCGTGCTTGCGCTGATTCTCCAAAATGCGAGGATTGGTGGCGCGGAATTTCGCTTCATCGAAGGCGTCGCCGAATTTCTTGGCAGCCTTAGCAACTTCCTTTTCGATCTTTTCCTCATATTTTCCGAGCTGGTCTTCTATCAGCACATCGGCACGATAGCGTTTCTTTGAGTCACGGTTGTCAATCAACGGGTCGTTGAATGCATCGACGTGTCCACTGGCTTTCCAAACGGTAGGGTGCATGAAGATGGACGAGTCGATACCCACGACATTGTTGTGCAGCAACACCATGGATTGCCACCAATACCGTTTAATGTTGTTTTTCAGTTCTACGCCATTCTGTCCGTAGTCGTAAACCGCCGCGAGACCATCGTAAATATCACTGCTTGGAAAGACAAAGCCATATTCCTTGCAATGACTTACTATCTTTTTGAAAACATCTTCTTGTGCCATATTTCTATTATTTCTTATTGTATCTTATTGGAAAAGTTGTCGCAAAGATACTGCTTTTTAGCGGAATAAATGAACGAAAAGCAGTGAAAGTTTCAACCTTTTGAGCTTACTTATCTTTTGTTTGCGTTTTTTTTCGTACCTTTGAACCTTAAAAATGACACCCCATAGTTTATGGACGACGATAGAATAAAAGACAACCAAGAGGAAGAAGAATTGACAACGGAACAAGAAAACCTTGATACCGAAGAACCGGAAACAGGCGAAGAGAAACATTCCGATTATAAGCCGGTGGATAGGTTTGATGCTTCCGCCGTGAGACACCTATCGGGAATGTACAAAAACTGGTTCTTGGACTATGCCAGTTACGTTATTCTCGAACGTGCCGTGCCACACATCGAAGATGGACTGAAACCCGTGCAGCGACGCATCCTTCACTCAATGAAGCGTATGGATGACGGACGCTATAACAAAGTGGCAAACATCGTAGGACATACCATGCAGTTTCATCCTCACGGTGATGCTTCCATTGCCGATGCTCTCGTGCAGATGGGACAGAAAAATCTGCTCATCGATACACAGGGAAACTGGGGAAACATCTTTACCGGCGATCGTGCGGCGGCCTCTCGCTACATTGAATCAAGACTGTCGAAATTCGCCTTGGAAACAGTGTTTAACCCCAAGACTACCGAATGGCAACAGTCTTACGATGGAAGAAACAAAGAACCGGTAACGTTGCCCGTAAAATTTCCGCTCCTTCTTGCGCAAGGGGCAGAAGGAATAGCGGTGGGATTATCATCGAAAATACTCCCACACAACCTCAACGAGATATGCGATGCAGCCATAAAATATCTCAAAGGCAAAGAATTTCACCTCTATCCAGACTTCCCCACTGGCGGAAGCATTGATGTCTCCAAATATAACGACGGACAAAGGGGCGGTTCGCTCAAGGTGCGTGCCAAGATAGAGAAGTTGGATAACAAGACCCTGATCATTCGAGAGGTGCCTTTCACCAAGACGGCAGGCACACTGCAAGACTCTATTACGAAAGCGGTGGAGAAGGGAAAACTGAAAATTCGTAAGGTTGAGGATATGACGGCATCGGAAGTGGAAATACAGTTGCACCTCACGCCGGGCACGTCGAGCGACAAAACTATGGACGCGCTCTATGCCTTTACCGACTGCGAAGTGAACCTTTCGCCCAACTGTTGCGTGATAGCTGATCGCAAGCCACAGTTCCTGACCATATCGGACGTGCTTCGATATTCGGTGGAGCATACGAAAGCACTTTTGCAACGCGAGTTGGAAATACGCAAGGCGGAACTCGAAGAACAACTCTTCTTCAGTTCGTTGGAACGCATCTTCATTGAGGAGCGCATTTACAAGGAACGGAAGTTTGAGACGGCAAAGAACATAGATGACGTGGTGGCTTTCGTAGATTCCAAATTGGAACCTTACAAAGAAACGTTCATCCGAGAGATTACTCGTGATGATATCCTGCGACTATTGGAAATAAAAATGCAACGTATCCTGAAGTTCAATAAGGATAAGGCAGATGAACTCATCCGGAAGATAAAAGCCGAGATAGCCGATATAGAGAAAGACCTCAGCGAAATGGTGCGCGTTACCATAGAGTGGTTCAAACACCTGAAAGGGAAATATGGGAAGGACTTCCTCCGCAAAACGGAGATAAAGAACTTTGAGACTATTGTCGCTGCGAAAGTGGTGGAAGCGAACGAAAAACTCTATATCGACCGCAAGGGAGGATTTATTGGTACCGGACTGAAAAAAGCCGAGTTCGTGCAGAATTGTTCAGATCTCGACGATGTCATCATCTTCTACAAAGACGGAAAATACAAAGTCATACACATTGCCGACAAGGTGTTCGTAGGCAAAGGGGTGCTTCATGTCCGCGTGTTCAAGAAGAACGACAAACGAACTATTTACAACGTGGTCTATCGCGATGGTGCCGATGGAATCAACTATATCAAGCGTTTCAACGTAACTTCCGTCAGCCGAGATAGGGAATACGACCTCACAATGGGAACACCCGGGTCGAAGGTGCTCTACTTCACAGCCAATCCCAATGGTGAAGCAGAAGTAATTAAAATTACACTTGCGCCCATGGCTAACGACAAGCGAAAGAGTATTTTCCTTGAGCGAAAGTTCTCTGAAATACTTATAAAAGGAAAGGCGGCAAGGGGAAACATATTGACGAAAGAAAACATTCACCGAATATCGCTGAAGAGTCGCGGACATTCCACGCTCGGTGGAAGAAAGGTGTGGTTCGATCCTGACGTGAATCGCATCAACTATGAGGAACAAGGGCGATTGCTCGGAGAATTTAACGATAGCGACCGTATTCTCGTTGTTTTGGATAACGGAGATTTCTACATTACCGACTTCGATGCCGCCAACCATTACGAAGATAACATCATGCGTTTGGAGAAATTTGATGCCGATAAGGTATGGACAGCGGTGGTTTATGATGCAGATAATCAAGGTTATCCTTATTTGAAGCGTTTTCAAATGGAAGCAACGAAGCGGCATCAAAGTTTTGTTGGCGATAACCCCAACTCCCAACTCGTGTTGTTGTCCGATCAAGTGTTCCCACGCATTGAGGTAAACTATGGTGGTGAGGATGCCGGCAGAGGCGTGGAAGAGATAGACGCCGAGGGCTTTGTGGGCGTAAAAGGTTTTAAGGCGAAAGGAAAGCGCATATCGACCTATGATATTGCGAAGATAAAAGAACTGGAGCCACTGCGCTTTCCGGAACCGGAAGACGATGACAGTGACGGCGAAGAACGTGCACAGGATGAAGAGTCGCTCAAAGCAGAAGAGGAAAACCTCGATCCGGATGCGCGAAAGAGCAAGCAGCAGGTGATAGACGAGATTACCGGACAATTAAACTTATTCCCCGATGAATAAATATCAAAGAACCGAAGAATGGATAAAACGAGTCGTTATCATCACTACCGGTTGGTTAGTGGCAATGTCATTCTTACCCTGTCAGGCTCAAGATACACTGCACACCGATAAGATAATAACCAATTCGCAAATGATAGGCGTTGGATATGTCAATCAATTGGATACTTATCTTTCACCGGAGGAATATACCGGAACTGAGCTGCGTTACATTTCTCATACCATACGCGAAAACAAGACAAAACTCTCGCGCGATATTATCCATCAAGCGCGTCTTGCCTATACTCGAAACCGTGCTGACAACTGCAACGAACTGGGGGGACTTTATAATTTTCAATACAGTGTGCTCTACGAACTGGAAAACATCCGCGTGGGCAATGGGCGACTACTGCTGAAGGCCGGTGGTGGCATTGATGCCGGTATGGGCTTCCTTTACAACACTCGCAACGGCAATAATCCGGCACAAGCCTATTTGGGACTTAATCTCGCGCCTCGCCTTTCGGCAGCCTATGCGTTCCGTATCAGAAGCCATCCGTTCCAAATTCGCTATGAAGCACAAGTTCCCCTCGTGGGCGTGATGTTTTCACCGAACTACGGACAGAGTTATTACGAAATATTCTCAAGGGGCGATTACGACCACAATGTGGTCCCAACCACCTTTTTTGCCACTCCCTCGCTACGTCAATCGCTCACTTTCGATTTTACGATACGCCACACAACCGTGCGATTTGGCTATCTCGGCGACATCCAACAAGCCAAGGTAAATGAATTGCGTTATCATACATGGAGCCATCTTTTTGTCATTGGTATCGTAAGAAAATTTTCAATCACAAAGTATCTGCCATGAAACTTATCTGTCCTAAATTCTTATTGAGTTATTCTGTGGTAGTCGTATGCATGTTATTGACGACCATTTCGTTTACTTCCTGTGTTACCAACGATGATTTTCCAGATGATCCGCAAGGTAACTTCGAAGCACTATGGAAGATTCTTGATGAGCACTATTGCTTTTTCAGTCAAAAAGGTATTGACTGGAATGAGATTCATAAACGCTACACACGGAAGTTTCACAACGGAATGACAGAGAGTCAGCAATTCGAGGTGATGGCAGATATGCTCTCGGAACTCAAGGATGGGCACGTGAATCTTTTCACCTCTTTTAATACAGCGCGCTATTGGTCGTGGCATGAGAATTATCCACGGAACTATTCCGATTCGCTCATCCGCAAATACATCAAAACTGATTATCTTATTGCCAGTGGAATGGATTATACCATTTTGGACGATAACATAGGTTATCTGCGCTGTTCAAGTTTTCAGAACGGCATGGGAGCGGGAAACCTCGACTATATCTTCCTGTTTTTCCAACCATGCAAAGGCATAATCATAGATATACGCGACAATGGTGGAGGTGCGCTCACCAATGCTGAAGAGTTGGCTGCAAGATTCACGAATGAAAGTCGGCTCGTGGGTTACATACAACACAAGACGGGAAGAGGACACGATGACTTCTCCGGTCTGAAAGAGCAGATTCTGAAGCCGGGAAAAGGCATTCGATGGCAAAAGCCTGTCGTGGTGCTGACCAACCGCAGCGTCTTCTCGGCAGCCAATGAGTTCGTGAAATATATGCGGTGTTGTCCGAACGTGCGAACAGTGGGCGATTGCACAGGCGGTGGAGCGGGATTGCCGTTCACGAGCGAATTGCCCAACGGTTGGAGCGTGCGGTTCTCGGCTTGCCCGATGTTTGATAAGGACAAACGGCTCACCGAGTTCGGCATCGAACCGGATTACAAGGTAGCTCTTACAACTGAAGATTTTCACCGAGGTAAAGACACCATCATAGAGTTTGCCCGGAAACTCATGCGGTAGGTTGGTAATTTTCAGCACCATTGCTTCCTCATCAAACTCAACTTTTGGAAAGAAAAAAAGAGCACAATGGGAGAGTTATCCTCCTTACATTCTGCCATTTATTATGGAAAGAACCTAATCACTCGCTTTTTCTCGCGACAGTGTTTTCCAATCATCAATGATACACGACGAACTGATTTATAGGATTTTAAAAGAGTTTAAGTTTACGCCCACTACCGATCAATCCAATGCGTTGCAGACGTTTGCCGGATTCATGACCCATAGGGACGAACGTGCCGTCATGATTTTGCGAGGCAGTGCCGGTACGGGCAAGACTTCTTTGGCTGCAGCCATCGTTCGCGCGCTTCGCGCTTTACAATGGAAAGTATCGCTGTTGGCTCCCACCGGACGTGCTGCTAAGGTGTTTTCGCTCAATGCAGGCTTGCCGGCATCCACCATTCATCGTCGTATTTATCGCGAAAAAGCTTTCAATGGCGCAGATGGTAAGTTTCAGCTCAATCAAAATCTCCACACCAACACGCTCTTTATGGTGGATGAGGCTTCGATGGTAAGTTTATCCACCGGTGCGAACTTCTTTGGAAGTGGGCGTTTACTCGATGATTTGATACAATACGTTTACGGTGGAAACAATTGTAGAATGATGTTGATAGGCGACAAGGCACAGCTGCCACCGGTAGGCGAGAACGAGAGTCCGGCTTTGCGTGCTGATGTGTTGAGTGCTTACGGTTTGCGCGTCCATGAATGCGATTTGGACGAAGTGTTGCGGCAAAGTGAAGATTCCGGTATTCTTTGGAATGCCACCGTCATTCGCGAAATGATTACCCATGACGAGGCAACACAACTTCCCCGCATACGTCTCACGGGTTTTGCCGATGTTTCCGTTGTACCCGGCGATGAACTTATAGAGAGTCTTGCTTCGAGCTATTCGGCAGTGGGAATGGACGAGACTATGGTAATCACTCGTTCCAACAAGCGTGCGAATATTTATAATCAAGGCATAAGAAACACTGTCTTGGGGCGCGAGGAAGAACTGACTACCGGCGATTTGGTCATGGTGGTGAAGAATAAGTATTTGCAACCTTCAACCGCTTCCAAACTGTCGGACATAGAAGGCGGTTTTATCGCCAACGGAGATAGGGGAACGGTGCGTCGTGTACATAATTTCAGGGAATTGTATGGTTTTCGTTTTGCCGATATAACATTGGAGTTTCCGGATTACAATCAGGTGGAAATCGACACGGTGGTCGTTTTGGACACGCTCACTACAGAGGCACCGGCATTGACGCGCGAACAGAATGACCGATTGTTCAACAAGGTCATGGAAGATTATGCAGATGTCCCACTTAAAACCGACCGCATGAAACGGCTTCGCGAAGATGATTACTACAATGCCATGCAGATAAAATTTGGATATGCGGTAACCTGTCATAAGGCGCAGGGCGGACAGTGGGCGCACATTTATCTTGACCAAGGATATATGACCGACGAGATGCTTAATCCCGATTACATCCATTGGCTTTATACGGCTTTCACAAGGGCAACGGAACATCTTTACTTGGTGAATTGGCCGAAACAACAAATGGAAGAATGATGGAAGCAATGGAATTGACACAGGATTACATCAGGCTGGCTTTTGAGAAGTACAACAGGTTGATATTCGATGGGCGGCTGCCACTGCCCACATTAAAGCTCTCCAAGGCACGTACCCGCCTTGGACAGATGTCGTGCAAGCGTGGCTTTCTAAAAAGAAAACCCTACGATTTCATAATTTCTATTTCCTCCTATTATAAACAATCGCAGCAGGAAATAGACGATGTCATTATTCATGAGATGATTCATTATTATATCGCTTACAACGAAATAAAGGACACTTCGGCGCATGGGAAGGTATTTCGCTCAATGATGGCAGAGATAAACCAGCGATACGGACGCCATCTGACCATATCTGCCAAAACAAAAGGAATGGAACCGACCATTGACAAACAGCCAACGACTTGCCTTGTGTTGGCAATCGAAATGGATAACGGCACGTGTTACCTCTCTTCGGTAAATCCTAAGTCTGCCCATGAGATTGCCCTGACAATCTCACGCATATCTTCCGTTACTTCCCATTCATGGTTCACGACGCAGGATGCGTTCTTTCTCAATATGCCCCGTGTTCGTTCGCTTCGGGGACGTAAGGTGTCGAGAGCGTTCTATCAGGAAATGATGGGCAGAATGAAACCATTGGAATTTCCCCGGATGTAATCCAATAGTGTTTTGAATATTTTTTAGAAATCTCACGAAACATCGCATAAACCATAGAACTTTATGCCTTTCTCTCTAACCATATATGGTGCACACTTTCTTAGGTTAGCAATTCGTATTCAGGTTGTGGAAAACAGGTTCTTGACACCGAACACTCGCCCTGTCATCGCCACGAAATCACATGACAAAAACAGCGTTGGTGAATCGTCTTGTAACTCGTTGATAATCAATATGATATTAATTGGATTTTAAAAGGTAAGCTTTTGCACTTCAATTCATGACCTTTTGCATTGCAAAAGCTTACCTTTTAAAAAGCAAAAGCTTAGCTTTGATGAAACTAAGCCATAAAAGCGGTTGTGATTGCTGCAACAATCACCTTGTGATGGGTAACAATGCCGGGCACCAACAGACCTATCGTCAGCAAAAATAACGCCCCCATGTATAGACTTGACGTTTAAGGATATTGGAAACACCGACCCAATCGCTCTTGGCAGTCAGCGTTTCCAAATCCAATTCCATCTGTTTCTCCTTTCTTTGCTTGCGTCGGTACAGGAAAGCCATAAGTACCGACACGGCAATCAGAACCAAAATGAAGGTTGAATCCATGAGATTGATGAATTACAGCTCCGCCAATTCAATGACTTTTTCAACCGCAGCATTGATGTTGGCAGCATCCTTACCACCTGCTTGGGCATAATGTGGCTGACCACCACCACCGCCTTTGATTAGCTTGGCAGCCTCACGGATTATTTTTCCGGCATTCATCGCATGGTCTTTCACCATGTCGTCACTGAGCATCACCGAGAGAAGAGGTCGGTTATCGTAAACAGAGCCGAGCACACAGACGAGCTTTTCGGGAATCGCCTCACGCACTTTGAATACGATATCCTTAGCCGACGCAGGCTCAACGGGAAGGACTGCCTTCACGACATTGATACCATTCACGTTCCGAACCTTCTCTACGAGGCTCTTTGCCGCACGATCGGCAGTTTGCTGACGGAAATTTTCCATCTCTTTCTTCATTGTGTCGTGTTCTTCAATGTATTTGCGCACTACCGTCCTCAAGTCCTTGGCATTGTTGAACATCGCTTTTAGGTCGCGCAAGGTGTCCTCCAGCACATATACCGCCTCTTCGCAGTTCTTTCCCGTCATGGCTTCTATGCGACGAACGCCCGCGGCAACACTACTCTCGCTCACGATTTTGAAGAGTCCGATGCGTCCCGTAGAAGGCACGTGAATACCGCCACAGAACTCGCAGCTTGGTCCGAAGCCGATGACGCGCACCTTGTCGCCGTATTTTTCGCCGAAGAGTGCCACTGCACCCATTTTCTTTGCCTCCTCAATGGGCGTGTCGCGATGTTCGTTGCGTGGAAAGTCTTGGCGAATCATGTCGTTCACCATTCGTTCCACTTGTCTTAATTCCTCATCGCTTACTTTTTGGAAATGCGAGAAGTCGAAACGGAGTGTGTCAGGACTTACGTAAGAACCCTTTTGTTCCACATGTTCTCCCAAAACTTGTTTTAAGACATAGTCGAGCAAGTGAGTGGCAGTGTGGTTGGCAGCACTGGCGTTGCGCTTATCGGTATCCACACAAGCCATGAAATCGGCTTCGATGTTCTTGGGTAGTTCCTTGATGATGTGGATGCTTTGGTTGTTTTCGCGCTTAGTGTCGATAATATGAATGGTTTCGGTTTCACTGACGAGCACACCTTGGTCGCCTACCTGTCCACCCATCTCACCGTAGAACGGAGTTTTATCAAGCACTACCTCATAGAAACTGCTCTTTTTCCGAGTAACTCTGCGATAGCGAAGAATGCGACAATCGTGCTCCGTATAGTCGTAACCCACAAACTCTTGTTCACCTTCTCTGACGACAACCCAGTCGCCGTTCTCAACTGCCGCGGCATTTCTGGCACGTGCTTTTTGTTGCGCCATCTCCTCGTTGAATTGATTCTCGTCCACTGTGAAGCCGTGCTCTCTGCAAATCAATTCTGTGAGGTCGAGTGGAAAACCGTATGTATCGAACAGACGGAAAGCTTCCTTTCCATCGAGTTCGGTTTTGCCCTGTTTATCCATCTCTTCCATTGCCGTATTGAGCAGATTAATGCCTTTATCGAGTGTGCGAAGGAAAGAATCCTCTTCCTCTTTTATCACTCGGGCGATAAGCTCTCGTTGGGCAACAAGCTCGGGATAGGCATCGCCCATTTCCTGAATGAAGATGTTGAGCAGTTTGAAGATGAACGCGTCTTTCTGTGCAAGGAATGTGTATCCATAGCGAACGGCGCGACGCAGTATGCGGCGAATGACATATCCTGCTTTCGCGTTTCCCGGCAACTGTCCATCGGCAATGGCAAACGCCACAGCGCGCATATGGTCTGCCACCACACGCATGGCAATGTCGATTCGTTCCTGTTCGTTGGCAGCTTTACCATTCTTGCCTGTTGGAGCGGTGAAACCATATTTTTTCCCGCTTAGTAGTTCTATCTGCTTGATGATGGGCTGGAACACGTCAGTGTCGTAGTTGGAACTCTTGCCTTGCAGTGTGCGCACCAAACGCTCGAACCCCATTCCGGTGTCAATGACGTTCATAGCCAATGGTTCGAGCGATCCATCGGCTTTGCGATTGAACTGCATGAAGACAATGTTCCAAATTTCTATTACCTGCGGATTGTCTTTGTTTACCAACTCTCGTCCGGGTAGCTTGGCTTTTTCTTCAGCGTTGCGCGAGTCAATGTGTATTTCCGAGCAGGGACCGCAAGGACCGGTATCTCCCATTTCCCAAAAGTTGTCGTGTTTGTTTCCGTTGATGATGTGGTCTTCCGGCAAATGCTTTGCCCAGAATTCTGCAGCTTCGTTGTCGCGTGGTATGTTTTCTTCCGGACTTCCCTCAAAGACGGTAACATAAAGGTCGGCGGGGTTTAACCCCAACACATCTACAAGAAATTCCCATGCGTAGTTGATGGCATCCTGCTTAAAATAATCGCCGAAGCTCCAGTTGCCGAGCATTTCGAACATCGTGTGGTGGTAGGTGTCGTGTCCCACCTCTTCCAAGTCGTTGTGCTTACCACTTACGCGCAGGCACTTTTGCGAATCGGCGCGACGGCGCGGTTCCGGTGTTTTTGTTCCGAGTATGACGTCTTTCCATTGGTTCATGCCGGCATTGGTGAACATCAGTGTAGGGTCGTCCTTTATTACCATGGGGGCAGACGGTACGATGACGTGTCCCTTTGCTTCAAAGAATTTCTTAAACGAGTTGCGGATTTCGTTAGCTGTCATCATCTTATTCTTAATTTTATAAAATTCGTTCAAAAGTGTTGCAAAGATACTGACTTTTCACTATTTTTGCAAATGAAATGCTGATTGATTGATATTGGGATTTGCAAGTCGTTGAAAAGCATAGGTAATAATAAGCATGGCAAGATGCGAGCCATCGATTATCGCCGATATCTTTCTGTTTAATAAAAATATAAAAAACTATGGCTGAAAATTCGCGAAAACTATATTATTCCATCAAGGAAGTGGCACAACAACTGAACGTTACGGAGAGTTTGCTCAGATATTGGGAAACAGAATTTCCGCATCTTCGTCCGAAGACTACCGGAAACAGGGTGCGCCAATATACGGAAAAAGATATCGACCAGATTAAGGTCATCTATAATTTGGTGAAGGTGCGTGGGTTTAAGATTGCTGCCGCGAGGAAGATGTTACGGGAAAACAGGGAGGGAGCGGATAAAAGTCGCAAGGTGTTGGAAACACTTATCTCCGTGAGAGACGAACTGAAAGAACTGAAGCTGCAATTGGATCGGTTGGTATAAGCTTTTCATCGGTTCGCACGAATAGGGACATAAAGTGCTTTCCGGGTAGGAAAACACTTTTTCTTTATTTCTATCTTTGCTCTCAAACAAATCACACTCCTTAAAAACCTTTGGAAAAGAGGGGAAATTTTCTTGCATACGTGAGATGCTTTCATGCTTTTACGCCTATGAAAGAAGAGGCTGCGAACATATCAAATATATTGCAAGGCATGACAGAAGAGATTTGGTAGATGCCAAATCATCTGTCAGTAATACTGCGAAATAGCAAAACTTGCTTGATACCTCTATGCAGTTCGATGGATGGGGGAAACACAAAAACAGAGAAGTTTCAACGAGTTTTTAATTTTTATGTAACACGTTAGAAACATTCCTTAACTACTTTTGCACCATAATTATTGAGGTAAAAGTAAAAAACAAACCATAATTTTATAATTCATTCCACAATGCAGAAAAGATTACTATTCCTGTTTGCACTGTTGGTGATGTTCGCATCGACCCTTTCAGCACAGGTCACCACCTCCGCCCTCGGAGGCAAGGTTACATTATCAGGCAGCAACGAGCCTCTGATTGGGGCTTCGGTACAAGTTGTACACGAGCCTTCAGGCACAAGCTATGCCACTGTCACAAACATCGACGGACGCTACGAAATCCAAGGTATGCGCACCGGTGGTCCCTACTCCGTCACCGTATCTTATGTCGGGCACAAATCGAAGACCTATACGGGAATCATGCTTCAGCTCGGCGAGGTCTATAAGCTGTCGCCGGCGCTTTCAGAGGATGCCAATGAGCTGGGCGAGGTTGTCGTTACGGGCAAGGCCAGCAAGTTCTCACTCGAAAAGACCGGTGCCACCACCAACATCAGCAACGCACAGATGACAGCGCTGCCTACCATCAATCGCAGCATATCCGACATTGCGCGCATATCTCCTTATGCCAACGGCATGAGTTTCGCCGGCGGCGATGGACGTTCGACCAACTTCACCCTCGACGGTGCCAACTTCAACAACAACTTCGGTCTCTCGTCGGCACTCCCCGGAGGAGGCAATCCTATCTCAATGGATGCCATCGACGAGGTACAGGTGGTGATCGCTCCTTACGATGTGCGGCAGACCAACTTCATTGGCGGAGGTATCAACGCCGTGACCAAATCAGGCACAAACACTTTCAAGGGAGCAGCCTACATTTACCACAACAATGAAAACATGCACGGTAACCGCATTGACCACACCGACCTCGGAGAACGCGGCACCAACCGCAACACCACTTACGGATTCACACTGGGTGGTCCGATTCTGAAGGACAAACTCTTTTTCTTTGCCAACTTCGAGACCTCCAAGGTGCCATCAGTGGCCAACCGCTGGCATCCTTCTGCAGATGGTGTAGCCAGAAAAACAGACTACATTTCAAGAACCACCATTGCCGATATGCAGAAAGTTCAAGAGTTCATGCGAAGCAAATACGGCTATGATACAGGGGCATACGATGCCTTTCCTGCAGATGAGAGCAACACAAAGTTTCTCGCTCGTCTTGACTGGAACATCAATCAGAACCACCATCTTGCCCTTCGCTACAACACAACCACCAACAAGGCATGGAATCCCACCAACGGAAATTCGGGCAACACTGGCTTCCGACTGAGAGGATTCAACCGTTTATCGCAGTATTCCATGGCCTTCGCAAACTCCATGTACTCGATGGAGAATAAAATCAACTCCATTTCTGCCGACTTGAACAGTCGTTTCGGCAAGAATATCTCCAACCAACTGCTCGTTACCTACACAAACATCAAGGATATGCGTGGCAGCAACTCGTCGCCATTCCCATTCATCGACATCATGTACGACTACTCAACGGGCGATTACCCCACAATCGATTCTAAAACGGGACAAAACATCGCTGTTGACTTCGGCGGATACAACGTAAAGCAGACCCTTGAGCCGTACATGAGCCTCGGTTACGAGCTATTCACCTACAACAATGGTGTGAACAATAAGATTACGACCATCACCGACAACTTCACTTATTATCTGGGCAGCCACAAACTGACGGCAGGATTGAGCTTCGAGCATCAGATGGCCAATAACTCCTACATGCGAAACGGAACAGGCTATTACCGCTACCGCAGCCTCAATGATTTCCTCACAGGCGCTGCGCCTGAGGCTGTTGCACTAACCTATGGCTATGCAGGCAACCTCAATCCAGCGGCAGAAGTCAGTTTCAATCAGTATGGGCTTTATCTGCAAGACGAGTGGAACGTGCTCGACAACCTGAAACTGACAGGTGGCATACGATTCGACAACATTTCTTATGACGATGACGACATCATGCGTAACAATGCCATCTACGAACTCGACTTCGGAGGTCGCCACATCGACACCGGCAAGTGGGCCAAGAGCAACATTCAGATATCCCCACGCTTCGGATTCACATGGGATGTGTTTAAAGACCGCACGCTGAAAGTGCGTGGTGGCTCAGGTATCTTCACCGGTCGCCTGCCATTGGTGTTCTTCACCAACATGCCCTCCAACTCTGGTATGGTCCAAAACCTCGTGAGTGCCGTGACACGATACACCAACGGCGTCGTAACATCGAGAGACCCACGACTCGACAAGTTTACAGGAGGCATCGTTACCGATGTGAACCAAATGCGAGACATGCTCGGTGCACCGGAAAGCATCACACCGGAGCAAGGCACGGTGCCAAGTTCCATCGCCGCCATCGCCAGCGACTTCAAGATGCCACAGGTATGGAAATCATCGATTGCCGTTGATTATCAGATACCCACCTCGTTCCCCTTCACCGCAACAGCAGAGTTCACCTATACAAAGAAAATCAACGACGTTCGTCTGGTTAACTGGGACATCAAGGATGCGGAGATGCCCACATGGGAGCGCCTCAACGGAGCCGACAACCGCTATCTCTATCCGACCAACTTCACATATAATAAGGTGAGCGATGCTTGCGTGCTGGAGAACACGCACAAAGGCTATGGTTGGACATTCAACCTCACACTAAACGCAGAGCCAATCGACAACCTGAGCATCATGGCAGCCTATACCCACACAGTGATGAAGGAGGTGTCGGGAATGCCCGGCTCCAACGCATCATCGGCATGGCAAGGACTCTACACCGTCAACGGTCCGAACAGCGACGCACTGCAGAACTCGCAGTATGTGATTCCCGATCGCCTGATAGCTTCAGTGAGCTACACTTATCATCACGACCATTTCGCACTCTTCTACACCGGCTATTCTCCAAGGGGCTACAGCTATTTTTACTACGGCGACATCAACAACGACAAGATTGCCAACGACTTGATGTACATTCCGGCCGACGACAGCCAGATTCATTTCACACACGAGTCTGATCGCCAACTCTTCTGGAACTACGTGAATCAGGACTCTTACCTGAAGAACCACAAGGGCGAGTATGCGGAGGCTTACAGCGCACGCGCGCCATTCGTCCATCGTTTCGACTTCCGCTGGGCACACGACTTCACCTTCAACATCGGCAACACACGCCACAACCTTCAGTTGAGTGCCAACGTGATGAACATAGGCAACTTGTTCAACTCAAAGTGGGGAGTGGAGAAGAACATGAACGGCAGCTTCGGCGGTCAGTTCCTGAAAGTTGACAAGATAGATGCCAACAACGTTCCTTACTTCTCGATGAGAAAAGACAAGGAGGGCAATGCTCCTACAAAGACATGGTCGTTCGACAAGAACTACAACCAGTGCTGGATGTTGCAGATTGGTGTAAAATACTTCTTCAACTAAATTGCGAAAAAAAACACACTCATAAGAAAAAGAGGGTACACTGCGTATCCTCTTTTTTTTATGAATAAGCAGGTACACCTGTTTATTTAGCTGCCGGAGCTTTGAGCTTTCTTTACAAACGAGGATTTCGCGTAAATGTTTCTTAAATGTTTTTAAGACTATTGATTATCACTTTTTTTATGCAAATGCGTATCTTTGCAACGAAACAAAAAGAACATGAATTTATGAAGAAAATTTTTATGGTACTGCTAACTTCCGTTGCGATGGTAGCGTGCAAACAACCCGCAAAACCTGTTCAGGATGCTGCGACCACAGCCAGTCAGGAGACAGAACTTACTGATTCTTTGTGCTTTAAAGGGGAAGTTCCGGCAGCCGATGGTCCCGGAATCAAGTATGAATTGATGATGGCAACCGACAGTACGGACGGTTTCCGACTCACGGAGACAATGCTTGAGGCAGACAAGGGAAAAGACGTGGTAGAACGCTATACCGGTAAAGCCGAAAAAATGGAAAAGGATAAGGACGGCAAGAAGGTAACGGCTTATAAACTGCAGTTGGGTAAGACTGAGACTATGTTCTTCAAGATCGTGAACGATTCTACGTTGCGATTGGTAAACAACGAGTTGGAAGAAGCTGAAAAAAGTTCTCTCAACTATGATTTGAAACTTGTAAAATAAGATTCTGACAACTTGCAATTGCCAGGCTTCTTTTAGAAACGAAGAGAATGGAGAACGGTAGCGTTCTGTCTGTATCTTTCCAATAGGGAAGTCTTCGGGAACAAGAAGATGACAGGCAACAAAAAAAGTAGGAGGTAAGCACTGCTTGTGAGTGTTTATCTCCTATTTTTCATGTTTATGGCGGACTTTTCATAAAACTTTTCTTCTTCGCAGCTCGCCGAAAAAGGGATGGGAAGCGAGTTCCATCCTGTTCACCGGTTAGGCATCTGTTCTGACCGGTAAAGGTTCATTTTTGCGAAAGCTTAGCTTTTGCAATGTAAAAGCTTAGCTTTTGGGACTCAAAAGCTAAGCTATTGAAAAGCGAAAGCTTAGCTTTTGCAATGTAAAAGCTTAGCTTTTGGGACTCAAAAGCTAAGCTATTGAAAAGCAAAAGCTAAGCTTTTAAAAAGCAATTCGTAAGTGGCTGATTATCAACGACTCTCTCCCCTCCCTAAAAACCTTGTCGGTGAGGTCATTTTTTGCCCGTTTTTCCATCGTTTCGAGTGCCCGGATAAGGTTCAGAAGGCAGCCCTGTATTTCCCCTCTTCTTTATCTTCGAGCATGGATAGATAACTGTTGTAGCGGCTTTCAGAAATATAGTGATCTTCAACGGCTTTCAGAACAGCGCATCCCGGTTCGTGGGTGTGGGTGCAATTGGAGAATTTGCATTGTTCGGAAAACTTGAATATCTCTCGGAAATAACTCGTCAGTTCTTCCTTGTCAATATCGAATGTGCCAAAACCTTTAATGCCCGGTGTGTCAATGAGATAGCCACCTTTAGGCAGTTCCAGCATCTCGCTGAACGTAGTGGTGTGTATTCCGGTATTATGCACATCTGAAATCTCCGCGGTACGTCGGTTCGCTTCGGGCAACAGTTCGTTGATGATGGTCGATTTCCCCACACCGCTGTTGCCGGCAAGGAGCGTTACCTTTCCATCCAAGAGTGGCCGAAGTCGGTGAAGACTTTTGTCAGAAGGCGCGTTCTCGGTGGATTGCACTTCCACGCACTTGTAGCCTATGGTCTCATACAAGTGAATTAGTCCCTTTTGGTATCGAAGTTCGTCCTCCGACAGCAAGTCATATTTGTTGAAAACAAGTATCACGGGCACGCGATACGCCTCCGCTCCGGCAAGAAACCTATCGATAAAGATGGTAGAAGTCTCCGGATAATTGACCGTTATCACAAGGAGTGCTTGGTCAAGATTGGCAGCGAGGATGTGGCTTTGTTTGGAAAGATTGGACGATTTTCGGACGATGTAGTTCCGCCTGTCTTCTATCTCGGAGATGAAAGCAGTTCCTTCCTTATTGATAATTAAGTGTACGTAATCACCCACTGCCACGGGATTCGTTGAACGGATACCTCTCAGACGGAAATTGCCTTTTATTTTGCTTTCGATCACTCGTCCGTCATCGGTTTTCACTGTGTACCAGCTGCCTGTGTTCTTTATTACTAAGCCACGCATATTGTGAAAAAAAACAGTTCCGCGCTCCTTTTTGGATAGCGTGGGGCGGGAACTGTGTGTGGAACATCGGACATGAGCGGTCAGACCGTCATGATTTCTTTTTCTTTCTCCTCGAGCAACGACTCAATCTTTTTGATGTACTTGTCGTGAATCTTCTGCAAATCGTTCTCGGCATCTTTCTCCAAGTCTTCCGAGAGTCCGTCTTTGATGGCTTTCTTCAATTTGTCTTTAATGTCCGAACGTGCGTTGCGCACCTCCACTTTTGTGCGTTCGCCTATCTTGTTGCTCTGCTTCACGAGTTCCTTGCGACGCTCTTCGGTGGGCTGTGGCAGGCTCAATCGGATTACTTCGCCATTGTTGTCCGGCGTGATGCCTACGTCCGAATCCATGATTGCTTTCTCTATATCCTTTATCGCCTTTTTGTCCCAAGGCTTGATGGCTATGGTGCGAGGGTCTGGAACGGTTACGGAAGCCACCTGATTGAGAGGCACCACGGAGCCGTAGGAACTTACGCGCACGCCATCGAGGATGGCAACGTTGGCACGACCCGCGCGAATGCGTGCCAGCTGCTCTTCAAGATAGGTGGCAGCCATTATCATGCGTTCTTCAGCTTCGTTTAATGTTGCTTTAACGTCTATCATATTCTTTACAGTATTAAAAATTTAGCACAAATATAGGGATTTATTCCCAAACTTACAAGTCTTTTCTCTGTTTTTCCATCAGGCAGAATACAATTTGTCGGTCAGCAGTCGGGCTATCTTCTCCAAATAATGTGCATCTGTCTCGTCGAAAGCGTTGACCTCTTTGCTGTCAATGTCGAGCACGCCTACAGGCTCGCCGGTTGTCGTAAGGAGCGGAATGACGATTTCGGAACGCGACTCCGAGCTGCAAGCGATGTGCCCCGGAAACTCCTCTACGTCGGGAACAACCAATGTGCGCCGTTCCGCGATTGCCGTTCCGCAAACGCCTTTGCCAATAGGAATGTTAAAACAAGCCACCGTTCCTTGAAAAGGACCTAATTGTAATGTCTTACCGGAGTGAAGCAAATAAAATCCGGTCCAAAAAAAGCTGTCGAACGCATGGTGCAGAGCGGATGAGACGTTTGCCAGCACACCGGTTTCATTGTTTTCCTCGCCTTCTATCAAAGCGACAATCTGCTTCAGGAGCAATTCATAAGTTTCTTTCTTATTATAGTTCATTGATTATTGTTCTGTTCGATACCATTCAGCTCGTCAGCCACCTCGTTGGTCAGTTCCACAAACTGGGCGATGGAAAGCTGTTCGGGACGCTGGGTCATAATCTCTCGCTCATAAAAGCCTTCGCTCGGCTTTGTTGGGAAAATCTGTCGAAGGCTCACACGCAACATCTTCCGCCGTTGATTGAACACGGCCTTTACCAATCGCTTGAACAATCGCTCGTCGCATCCCAAATCGCTAATGCTGTTGCGTGTCATGCGAATGACCGCACTCTTCACCTTTGGCGGCGGATTGAACACATTTTCATCCACCGTGAACAAGTATTCCACATCGTACCATGCCTGAATCAGTACGGAAAGAATGCCGTAGCTCTTGTTCCCGGGGACGGCTGCCAAACGTTGAGCCACCTCGCGCTGTATCATGCCCGTGCAGCAAGGTATCAAGTCCTTGTTATCGAGCATTTTAAAGAAAATCTGTGAGGAGATGTCGTAGGGATAATTGCCGGTCAGCACGAACGGTTTGCCACCGAATGCTTCACGGAGATCCATCCGCAGAAAGTCCTTGCCCAAGATGTTTTCCCTCAACGTGGGAAACTTCTCATAAAGGAACGACACACTCTCCTTGTCAATCTCCACGGCTTTCACTTCTCTCGGCTTTTCCACGAGATATTGCGTGAGTACTCCCATCCCCGGACCTATCTCCAACACGGGAATGTCAGGGCATGCGTCCACTGTGTCGGCTATCCGTTTGGCAATATTCAAATCGGTGAGGAAGTGCTGACCGAGATGTTTCTTGGGTCTGACTGATTTCATAATTTTTCTTTATTCGGTTACAAAGATAGATATTTTATTTTGTAATTAAAAGCATTTTAGTATCTTTGCTCATTGTAATGAGATTGAAGAAGTTGCTCTACGACAGCATAAAGATTATCCTACCACTTATATTAGGTGGCAGCATTCTTTATTGGATGTATCGCGATTTCGACTTCGCAAAAATAGAGAACGTGCTGCTTCGGCAGATGAATTGGACGTGGATGCTGCTCTCGCTGCCTTTCGGCGTACTCGCACAGGCATTTAGAGGTTGGAGGTGGAGGCAGACTTTGGAGCCTCTTGGTGAGAGACCGCGTAACTCCGTCAGCGTTAATTCCATCTTTCTGTCCTACGCCGTTAGTTTAATCATCCCTCGCGTGGGCGAATTTGCTCGTTGTGGTGTGCTCCATCGTTACGATAAAGTGGCTTTTCCGAAAGCGTTGGGAACCGTGGTGACCGAACGCGCCGTCGATACAATCATTGTTGTGATCATCACGGCATTGGCTTTTCTATCGCAGATAAGCGTTTTTGGTAATTTCTTCTCGAAAACCGGAACGCGAATGGATCACCTTGCAGGTTCTTTTTCTGCCATGGGGTGGCTTGTTACCACCGTCTGTGCAGTGGCAGCCATGATGTTGCTCTACGTCATCCGCAGGAAATTGACCATCCACGACAAAGTAAAGGAAACACTGTCGGGCATCTGGCAGGGCATCATTTCACTGAAAGGACTGAAGAACGTGCCCTTGTTTCTGTTCTACAGCTTTGCCATTTGGGCGAGTTACTTTCTTCATTTCTACCTGACGTTCTTCTGTTTTGAAGCAACGAGCAATTTAGGCGTTACATGTGCCCTGCTTTGCTTTGTGGTTGGTTCAATTGCAGTCATCGTACCCACGCCCAATGGTGCCGGTCCATGGCATTTCGCGGTAAAGACCATGCTCATCTTATACGGCATCGCTGATGTTCAGGCACTCTATTTTGTGCTCATCGTTCATACCGTGCAAACTTTGTTAGTGGTGCTGTTGGGCATCTACGCATGGATAGCGTTGGCATTCACGAGAAAAAAAGCTGTTGGCGATGGTGGTCAGCCCACTTCCCGCACAGCATAAGAAATATATCAAAATACTAACCCTTAAAATAAACAAAACTATGAGTGAAATCAGAAATCTAAGTCCGGAGGCTCTCTGGCGTAATTTTGACGAATTGACAAAGGTTCCGCGTCCATCGGGACACATGGAAAAAGTTCAGGCTTTCTTGCTCGACTTTGCTAAGAAGGTAGGAGTGGAAGCTCGCGTTGATGAAGCCGGAAATGTTCTCATGCGTAAACCGGCAAGTCCCGGCTACGAGAACCGCAAGGGAGTCATTCTTCAGGCTCACATGGACATGGTTCCGCAAAAGAGCCCCGACAGCAAACATAACTTCGAGACTGACCCCATTGAGACACACATCACCGATGGATGGGTATATGCCAACAACACCACACTGGGTGCAGACGATGGAATTGGTGTTGCGGCCATCATGGGTATCATGGAGGATAAGACATTGAAGCACGGACCAATCGAAGGTCTCATCACAAAGGACGAGGAAACAGGAATGTACGGTGCTAACGACCTTCCAAAAGGAGAATTGAACGGCGACATCCTTATGAACATCGACTCTGAAACATGGGGTAAGTTCGTTATTGGTTCGGCAGGTGGTATTGACATTACTTCCACTCTTGAGTATAAAGAAATGCCTAACGACCAAGAAGCCGCCATAAAAGTTACGCTGAAAGGATTGAAGGGAGGACACTCCGGACTTGAAATCAATGAGGGACGCGCCAACGCCAACAAAGAGATGGTTCGCCTCGTAAGAAAGGCTGTGGTAGAATTAGGCGCACGCCTTGCTTACTGGCAGGGGGGCAATATGCGCAACGCCATTCCGTTCAAGGCGGAAGTTGTACTCGCATTAGCAAAAGACAAGGTGGCAGCTCTGAAAGAGATGGTTGAGAAACAACGCGCTCTCGTGGAAAATGAATATAAGACAATAGAAAAGAACGTGGAATTCTTCACGGAGGAGGTAGAGAAACCTGTCGCACTTGTACCTGCTGAAATACAAGACAATCTCATCAATGCCATCTACGCATGCCACAACGGTATTGTGCGCATGATTCCCGTTTATCCACACGTTGTCGAGACCTCATCCAACCTCGCCATCGTAAATATCAACGCCAACAAGGCTGATATAAAGATTCTGGCACGTTCTTCACGCGAGGACATGAAAGACTACGTGGTCAATCAGCTCAAGAGCTGCTTCGACATGGCAGGTATGAAAACCGAACTTAGCGCAAGCTACGGCGGATGGGATCCCAACCCTGACAGCGAAATCTTGAATTTACTAAAGAAGACTTATAAGGAATTGAATGGCGAGGAAGCTATCGTACAGGTAGATCACGCCGGACTTGAGTGCTCCATCATTCTCGGCAAGTATCCTCATCTTGATGTTGTCAGTCTCGGTCCGACCATTCGCAGCCCGCACACCGCCACAGAGCGTTTTGAAATTGCAACAGCCAAGCCATTCTGGGACTTGCTGATAAAAACTCTCGAGGCTATTCCCGAGAAGTAATTCTAAAGCCTCTCTTCGTGATGAAGAAAGCTTAATCATCTCATTCATTATTATAATTAACAAGAGGGCGTGCCGGCTTTGGCACGCCCTCCTAATTATCAATAGTTCGTTAAAATCTGAGATAATGGGGCAAATATTGGATGCTTACAACACATTTGTTTCGTTGAGTACAAACATAAAGTTTTTGGAGCAAAAGTAGTAAAATGACTATAGCACACAAAGGCGATTAATATCGGATACTTAAAAATTATTCGCATTCTGTCTATAAAAAGCTTAGCTTTCACTTTCCAAAAGCTTACCTTTTGCAATGCAAAAGGTCATGTATTGCAGTGCAAAAGCTTAGCTTTTAAATATCAATTTATATTATCCTGATTATCAGTAAATTATAAAACACTCCTCAGATCTTGATTTTGTCATATAATTTCAAAGACGATGGCAGGGCGTATATTCGGTATCAAGAATCTGTTTACCGTCGCCTGAACATGAATTGGAGACATAAGGAAGTATGCGTTGTTCGACATTGAAAAGACACGTCAAATCTCATGATTTAATAGAGCTTTGCGTGAGGTTTTACAAAATTATTTAGAAATGCTATTGATATTTTTGTTTCGCGCCTCCACTCATCGTTTTTTATCCCACAGGCGCAGAAGTTCACCTACCCAGAGCACGAAAGACGTGGAGACGATTATCACCACCCAATCTTGCAGGGAAAGTGGCGTAACATTGAACATCTGACCTCCGAGTTCGATGATGAGTACCTGACCGATAAAGATAAAGAACACAATCGTTCCAAATCCCTCACAGCCTTTGAAGTGGAAAGCACTCCTTCCCGTGGCGTAAGCTCTGGCGTTAAACATGTTCCAAAATTGAAGCATGACGAAAACGGTGAAGAACAGACTCAGTTCGTAAGGGCTCATGTGCTTGTGGTCTCCGATTTGCAAACGCAACAAGTCTGCCATTCCCGTAACGGTGGCATGTTCCAAAATATAAAGGAACGCCAACAATAAAAAGAAGAAGAACCCACCCACTGCCAATATGTTAATGGCCATGGAACGCGTGATAATGAAAGCCTTTCTATCTCGAGGTTTATCGCGCATTACTTTTTCGGTTGGTGGCAATGAGGCCAACGCCATGGCAGCGAAGGTGTCCATGATGAGGTTCACCCACAGCATCTGCGTAACGGTGAGCGGACTTTGCGTTCCCATGAAAGCACCTGCCAAAACGATGAAACAAGCAACGACATTCACCGTAAGTTGGAAAAGGATGAAACGCTGGATGTTCTGATACAGGCTGCGTCCCCACATAACTGCCTTGCCAATGGAGCGAAAGGAGTTATCGACAATGGTTATGTCGGATGCCTCTTTTGCCACACTTGTGCCATCGCCCATGGACAGTCCCACGTGCGCCGCCTTTAATGCGGGGGCATCATTGGTTCCATCGCCTGTGACCGCCACGACCTGATTCTCCGCTTGCAATGTTTCCACCAGCCGTTTTTTGTCCATAGGGCGCGCCCGAGCCATGATTTTCAGGTCGGCAACACGCGCTCGCAATGCTTCATCTGTAAGCATGGCGAACTCCGGTCCGGTGATAATGGCACGTTCTCCATCTGCTTCCGACCACAGCCCTACTTGTCTGCCAATCTCTTTCGCTGTCCCCGGGGTGTCGCCGGTTACAATCTTTATCGCTATTCCCGCGTTTATGCATTCCCTCACCGCTGCCGGAACTTCCTTTCTCACCGGATCGGAAATGGCAACAATGCCAAGGAACGTGAAAGCTGCTTCCTCACGTATGATGCTCTCTATCGATACGGATTTCAAGTCCTTGATGGTTTTCTCCGGCAATATCCTACAAGCGAAGCCCAACGTCCGCATTGCCTGATTTTGCCATATACCGAGCCGGTGCGTAATCTCGTCCCACGAGGAATTACCGGAAATGGTGGTACAGTAGTTGCGAATGATGTCGGTGGCGCCTTTTATATAGAGAATGACCTTTCCCGGGAGGAGCGATGACTTTACCACAGTCGCCATAAACTTGCGCTCGGTGGAGAAAGGCAACTCGTCTATAATCTCAGCGTCGGAGCGCAGTTCTCGATAGTCTTCTCCCTGTTCATGTAACCACAACAGGAGCGCGCCTTCCGTTGGATTTCCCAATGTCAAGGAATGTTCCGGGTCGGTCAGGTCGAGCGATGCCGTGGAATTAACGGCAATTCCTTCTCGCATGAGTGCCCGGCAGGTAGTATCTTTCTCATCGAAGCTTATGGCATAGACGCGCATTTGATTTTGAGTCAGTGTGCCGGTCTTATCCGTACATATAACCGTTGTGGCTCCCATCGTCTCGCAGGCGTGCATCTTTCTCACGAGGTTGTTAGTCTTCAGCATACGGCGCATGGAGTAAGCCAAACTAAGCGTTACCGCCATGGGTAGCCCTTCCGGAACTGCCACAACAATGAGCGTTACGCAAATCATGATGCTATTGAGAAAATACTGCAAGAAAAAGACCCAATCGAAACTATACTCCATGAAAAACATGAAGAGACGTCCCGCTAAAATCAGTCCGGCGAAACTATAGCTTCCCCATGTAACCAATTTCCCAAGACGGTCTAACTGCTCGGTGAGTGGAGTTTTCACACTGTTGTCTATCTGCGCTGAAACAAACACCTTTCCGTTTTCAGTGGCATCACCCACTTTTTCCACCCGGAAGAGCCCGTGTCCCTCCATAACTTTCGTCCCGCGTAGGACATGATTTGAGGGATAAGTCGCGTGTTCGTCAAACTCATCTCTATTGACACTTTTATGACAGATGGGTTCTCCGGTCAGAGAAGATTCGTCGATATGGAGCTGAACGGCATTTAGCAACTCGCCATCGGCAGGAATGTCGGCACCGGTATTCAACAGCACCAAATCGCCAACAACGACATCACACTTAGGCACTTTCGTGGCATTTCCGTTTCTTATCACCTCGACCATTTCTTCATCGTTCACCTTATTTAATATGGTGAAGGCGCGATTTGCTCTCTCTTCAAAAAGGAATGCCAGACCGGTTGCCAACAAAATGGCAATGAAGATGCCTACCGGCTCAAAGAAGACCGTGGCATCAATGCCTAAGCCGAAGTATTCATAAAAGGAAATGCCTATCGACAAACTGCCGGCAACCAAAAGAATGATAATCAGTGGGTCGCGAAATTTTACGATAAAGCGTTTCCACAAGGATGTTTGGACAGGTGGCGTCAAAACGTTTCTACCGTATTTCAATCTGCTGGCTTGAACTTCAAAATCGGTAAGCCCTTCGTAATGTTGCTTATGTTCCATAAAGATTCTTATCGTGTGCAAAGATAGTCGTTATTCACCAATATTCATGATTTTTACCATAGTGGAGTCAAAGAGCGAGCACTCTTTGAAGCTTTACCCATAAGTCCCACTTACGCGTCAGCTCGCTTCATCCTTCTTGTCAATTGAAAGATAGCCGGTAAAAGGATGCAGAGCGAGAAGAACAGCCCTCCGTGCATCAACCGCTCATTGCCATGAAATAAATCGAGAAGCTGTCCGTCCGAGAGTTCCGGCATAAGATGAAACATTAGATAGGCAACAGTATTATTCACCCAATGGAACGCTATCCCGGGAACGACGCTGCGCGTACGCATATACATCCACCCCAACAGCAGCCCCATGATAAAGGCATGCACGCCTTGAGCAAGATTCAAATGCACAAGGGCGAAGATAAGAGCTGAAAGCACGATGGCACACCACGCACATTTACCATCAAAGGCGGAAAGCAGCTTACGGAGAATACCGCCCCGAAAGATCATTTCTTCGGCTATCGGTGCCAAAATGCCGATTGCCACATACCCCCAAGGCTCTCGCATGATACCTTCAAAAAGCTGTTGCGTGCTTTTCGACATGACAATCTGCACTTTCTCGTACGCAAACTCCAATGGAAGAATAGCACCTATCGCCAAAATCATCGCCCAAAAGAGCACACCACAAGGTTTCGTTTTCAAATAAGAGCGCGAAACCGGCGCCCATCCGAGTTTGGCAAACAGGACGATTGCCGTCAGAGAACTAAAGATGCTGCCAATGACTATCACCGCGCTATATTTTCCCTCTCGCAACCCTTCCTCCACCATCTGAAACCCGACATCATTCAGAAAAGCGAAGATAGCCACCGAAATCAGTTGGAAAGAGAATTGCAAAAGAAAAAAGACGGCAACAAATAACATCACATAAAGCAACGAATTTGCTATCTCCTTCTTGTTCATGTTCCTAATGTTTTTGTATTCTTGAAAAACTCAGCGCGTTAGTTTGCCTCGAGAATGACCTCTGCCATCGCCTTGTCCCTGCGCAACTGTTCGGTCAGTTGCTCCGCGGTATCGAACTTTCGCTCTTCGCGGATATGCCGGAAAAACAAGATGCGCAAGCGCTGACGATATAAGTTTCCTTCATAATCGAAAATGTTCACCTCAACCGATTGTTTCCTTCCATGAAACGTGGGGCGAACGCCAATGTTAATCATTCCTCCATGAGCCTTTTCCTCCCCGGCGATATACACCCTTACCGCATATACACCCGGAGCGGGTATCAACTTATCTGCAGTGGGACTGAGATTCGCGGTCGGAAAACCCAACCGTCGCCCATTCTGAAAGCCGGGAATCACCACACCTTCCATCTGATAGGGATAGCCCAAACATTTGTTGGCAAAGGGCATGTCCCCGGTCTCAATGAGCCGACGCACGACCGAAGAACTCACCTCCGTACCCTCTATCATAAAAGCGGAACTCTTCAGCACCTCAATCCCTACTTCCGCACCATAACGCACGTAATCGTCGAAAGTTTCGCGGTGGTGATGCCCAAACCGGTTGTCATAACCCATGACGAGCCGACGCACATTCAGTCGTTTTCTCAGCACAATATCCATGAACTCCTTCGCGGAAAAATGTGCCAATTGTTCATCAAAATGCAAAACCACCGTGTTATCCAATTGCGTTTGGCGCAGATGGTAAAGCTTCTCATTGAGCGATGAGAGCATCTTCGGCTGATAATCCGAATGAAGCACCGCGCGCGGATGCGCATCAAAAGTAATCGCCATCGACTCCATCCCGGAAGCCACTGCCGCTTTCACCACATTTTGAAGAAGGAACTGATGTCCCCGATGCACCCCATCGAAGAAGCCAATGGTGGCAACCGAAGGCGCGAGTTCGATATCGTCGGCAGTTGTTAAATCTATTATTCTCATGATTGCTGTGCTTGAACCTTTGTGATGAAAATCCGTCAAGATGCGAAATACACGTGAGCAAATCCTTTTTCCTCACCTGCGGTTATCTCGTCGCCTAATCATCATCAAAACAGAACATGCACTGCCCCAATCTTTATCAAGACTTCGCGGAACATGTCCTTAAACTTTGGCAAAGATACGGTAAATCGGCGTGAAATACCCTCTCATCCCATCCAAAATGTGTTAAAACGCTAAAAATATCATCCCTTATTTCTCTCTTTCAGCTTTTTTGATTATCTTTGCAGCCGAATTATCAAAATTCCCGGACTTGTAGCTCAGTTGGTTAGAGCAACAGACTCATAATCTGGAGGTCCCTGGTTCAAGCCCAGGCTGGTCCACAAAGAGGTTTCAAGAGGACGTCAAACAACACGTCATTTTAGCCTTCAAAACAAGGATAATCGCTGTAAAATCAAGGTTTTACAGCGATTTTTTGTTTTTTATCCATATCCGTTTGACTGCCAAACCATACCTTTTGATAGTCATCATTCGGTCATTTTCTGCTACAGAAACTGCTACACAAAAGCAGACTCTCAAAAAAATGTAGCAGTGAATGGAAAATGACTACCTAATTGACGGCATACAAATATCTCGTTTTCAACAATTTATGTTGAACTTTGTAGCCAAGAAAGCTACACTAAAAAATGATGCGTTATGAAAACGACTTTCAAGGTATCCTACTACCTACGTTCCAACTACGAGAACAAAGAAGGAAAATCGCCTGTAATGCTCCGAATGTATCTCGGAGGCGAAATGGCTAATCTTGGATCCACTAAAATTTTCGTGGATAAATCTAAATGGAGCAACAAAACCAGCAGAATGATTGGTAGAACGGCAGAAGCTCTCTCCGTCAATGCATCAATAGATGCACTGACAACAACTTTGATGCAGATCTATAGGAAATATGAAACCTCTGAAAGCTTGTCCTTAGATCTTATCAGGTCAGTGTTTCTTGGAACAGATAAGGAATTTACAACTTTTCTCCCTGTCTTTGATAAATATATTGACTCCATCACGCAACAAGTTGGCAAGACGCTGACAAAGGGAACGTTTTATAAGTACAAGGTGGTGAGGCAGAACTTTCAAAGCTTCCTACAGGCAAAATATCACCGCAGAGACATTGGGTTGTCAGAACTAACAAGTGCCGTTGTCCAAGACTTTGAATTGTATCTGACCTCAGTTGTAGGCGGGGTACATAATACTACCACCAAGAAATTGAGAAACTTGAAGACGGTCGTGAACTATGCGAGGAACAGAGGACTTATTATGCATGATCCGTTTGCAAACCACAAACTACACTACGAGTTGGTAGATCGTGGTTATCTCACAGAAGAAGAGGTTCTCCGTATTATGAAGAAACACTTTGACATAGAAAGACTAGAGTTAGTAAAGAATATTTTTATTTTTTCCTGCTTCACAGGATTAGCCTACATTGACGTATATAATCTTACCTACGATAAGATTGTTACTGTCGAAGACAGAAAGTGGCTTATCACCAAGAGGTATAAGACAAGCGTAGATGAAAATGTCATGCTGCTGGATATTTTCCCCTTGCCATCATAAGAAAGTACTATGACATTAACAGAAAAGGTGGAAAGGTATTTCCAATTATTACTGTCCGCTAAACATAGAAATCCTCATTCCAACTCATTGAGACACAATAGTTCGGATGACAGCATGTTAGTGACAAGCCCCCTTATTCATTTTCTGTTACCTCGGGTGGCGATTCAGCCGCTGCTTCAAGCATGAGTTTCATGTCGCCATCCGGCTTGTTGAATAAATTATTCATGTTGAGGTATTCCATCAGTACAAAGCGCACAATAGTAGTCAGTCCT
>NZ_SDIK01000071.1 GCF_008016795.1 Prevotella brunnea | reverse complement strand
TGAAGCAGCGGCTGAATCGCCACCCGAGGTAACAGAAAATGAATAAGGGGGCTTGTCACTAACATGCTGTCATCCGAACTATTGTGTCTCAATGAGTTGGAATGAGGATTTCTATGTTTAGCGGACAGTAATAATATTTTATTCCAATGCTGAGAATAGCGCCAATCTCCTCACCCCTCCAATTCGCATTCAGGTGATGATAAACAAACGCTTGATAGTGAACATTCGTCCCGACCATCACCACGAAATTATATTACAAAAGCCGCATTGGGAATATGTCTCTTAATCTATTGATAATCAGGATGATATTAATCTTGATTTAAAAGCTTAGCTTTTGCATTCCAATTCATGACCTTTTCAATTGCAAAAGCTTAGCTTTTGGAAAGTGAAAGCTAAGCTTTGGATAGATGAATAAAGAAAATTTAGGACATTATTGAACTTTTCCCATATCGCCGGGAAGGATTTTTGCGTTTTCAATACCTC
The DNA here is from genome assembly GCF_008016795.1 of Prevotella brunnea. Lineage (GTDB taxonomy): Bacteria > Bacteroidota > Bacteroidia > Bacteroidales > Bacteroidaceae > Prevotella > Prevotella brunnea. The sequence goes on along the minus strand of NZ_SDIK01000071.1, from coordinate 10,835 downwards.
GGCTAACTCAAGGGAATATGCTTATTTATAATTATAAAGAAGTTATTTTGTTGGTAATCAATAGGTTGTTTACTTTTTAAGGGCGAGACTACTTAGAAGTTTTGAACTGTGTAAATATGAGACGGTTAGATACTGCTTACCAATTTTTTGAGACTATCTTTGTCTTGAGGTCAAACTGCATATTCATTCCCATTACCTTGGCTGTGCTGTTTGAGGCATAATCTGTCATCCAACCGGAAGGAAGAAACGTGTAGTCTTCGTCTGAATTAAAGGTTAGAGTTGTCATGCCCATGCTCTGCATTTGCCCCCAGTTATTTTCTATTTGGGATGTAACCTCTTCTCCCAGTCCCGTTTTCTTCATATTTCCTATAATCATCTGTTTTACATCCTTTTCAGTCATATTGCTCTTGCTTGTGCAATGTAATTGTGTTTCGTCAGAAGTTGTTGTTACGGTGTATGTCGTTATGCCTTTGATGCCCTGTGGGAATTTTCTTTCTTCTTTGTCTCCGGTTTTCAGTATTTTGCCGTAATAATAGAAAAATGTGTTAGAGTTTATATCCTCTATAAGGTTTTTTTCTGAAAGTTGTTCACTGATTGCCATGATTGCTTTTATTTTTGGCATCACCGCTTCTATATTAGGATTTTTCTTATATAGTTCCTCTATGTCAGCGATGGCATTCTTGCTTGCTTTTCCTACAGCTTCATCATAATTTTCAATTTTGGTGATCTTTCCGTCAAGGTTGGTTATATAGATCATCGGAATATTATAGAAATACTTGGATATGACATCATTCATTTGATCTTTCAATTCTTTGTTTCCCTCATACTCTACCTTTGTGATTGTGAATTCCAAGCGATATCCTGAGTTGTTTTTATGTAGAACAACATAACGCTGATTGAGTTTTATGGCAATTTCTTGTGTTCCTCCCATGGGAGCGTTGATTTTTAAATTAGATTTAGACTGATAGATGGTTGTGTCTCCTTGGTTAAAGTTTGCCTTGAAGATAGTTTGTGCGTCTGTCGTGAGTGTTATTCCCAATGCCAGAACAGATAGAAGTAATGCTTTCATATTAGAATTTATAATTTGTTGGTTTCAAAATTACAATTGTTTGAATACTAATTCTTATGTGCTGATTAGTTTTTAAATAATCTTTTAAATAGGCTTTTTTTCTTGTTGTCCGGTTGTTTTTTTAATGAACTTTCATTATTGCTTGGTGATACTTCAGACTCTCCACCTTTTTCTGTTTCCGGAATATCAAAGCCTTCAATAATACCTGATTTCCCCCATTGTGCCACAAGTTCGATAATATCATGTCGAGCAGTTTCATCTTCAACATCATATTGTTCAGTCGTTTTCCTCACCAAATCATCAATGGTGAAAGACTCCATTTTTTGAACTTCCTGCCAAAGGAATGCAGAGCTCTCGTTCATTGAGATGATACTGCTGAAATCAATATTATTTTCACCTTCTGAAACAATAATATATTCTCCGCATACCTGACGGAGATTGAAACCTTTTTTTGCTTTCATAATTTTGTTAATCTTTTTTTATTATTATATAGCACCAAACAATGGAATCCATATTCTTCTGTAGAGTGCCAGTATATATCTTCTTATAGGGTAGAGATGCATCCAAATATAGCTATATGTCTTCCACTTCTTACCATCGATTTTGTCGAGCTCTGTCCTGCCTTTGCGGTAAAATCCAATTACTGTACCCACAACATTTTGTTTTGTGCAATGTTCGGGAGTAAGATTTCCATCTCCCAGTAAAGTTATATTTTCACCTCTTAGTTTAACAATGCGGTGGAGCACATAATGTCCCGGTTCTATCTCTGCCAGCACCGGCTCTCCTTCTTCTATTTGTTTCGGTTTGGTTAGCAACGCCATGTCTCTGTTGTCTTCCAAAAATGGGCGCATGGATTTTCCCTTGAGCTTTAGCGTTACTGTGTGTCCCTCATTAAGCAACTTTACAATTTCTGGTAGTAACTCTGCATTGCTTAATAGTAATTCTGATTTGGATAATGGCTTTTCAGACATCACTGGTTTTTGATATGGTGCGGAAGCAAACTTGTGCAGCTTCCTCATTAGGTAAACAATGCAGTGTATAAACTCCGGTGGTTTCTACAATTTTCGTAATTGTATCACAAATAGCATTATGAATGTCAGAATCCCACTTCATACTTGAACAAGAGGGAAGAATGGATGCAAAGGCTTCAACAGGTTTTAGCTTTTCTATCGAATTTGTTTTCGCCCTATCAATTCTGGTGATTGCTCCTAACTTCGCTTTCACATTCCTATAGCAAGGTGTTTTACCACTCCACGGACCTCCAAAAATCCATAATTCATTATCAATGATCCTGATAATGGGGTTGTCGTCATTCATCAAATCGCTTCCCGGCATATACCTCAGCCACATACTTACATGTGTGGATTTCCCGGTGCCACTTTTAGCGATAAACGCATAGCCGAATCCATTGTTTCTAACCAATGAGGCATGGATAAGCAACGTGTTTTTTCGAGCTCCGGCAAATGCGAATATGAGCATAAGCGCATTATTCAATCCGAACATTCTCATGTTGTGATGACCGTTTAATGCGCACTTGCATTCTGTGAAATCTTTGTTTGTCTGAAGCAAACAGCAATCGGCATTCTCAACATTCTTGATGATGTATTGATATCCTCCATTCGGCAGTTTGTCCACTATCGTATCGCCATTCCCGGTATCAAATGTTCTAATTCTCTCCCTCTCTTCTTTAGTGGCAGGTTGTAATGTGTCATCTACCGTCAGTTGGAATAATATTTCATTATCTATAGAGTTCGTCAGGAATGGTCGAAATGAAGGTAACAAATGTATATCGTTTACATCTGTTTTCTGAAATTTTATGCGAACACTTAGCTCTGCTATTCTAAAGTCATATGCTACCATTTGAAGTATGTTGGTTAAGATTATAACTCTGTGTTTGCCTGGTTTTTTAATTTCTTGTCATTAACAATTATTTGTTCTGCATCCGGGGCAACGGTTGAAAAACTGAAAAGTTTAGAGCTGATGCCATTTACTATATATCTTCTTTTCGTCTTTGTATATTTCGCTTGCATCTTAACATACTTTTTCATGGCTTTTTTCTCTGTCTCAGCAAACACCACCAAGCATGTCGGATGTCTATTCTCTTTCGTGTTTTGAAGATAGTTCTTTAATTGATAGGCATAGTCATCTCGGTTTACGAGGAAATGTGTCCGGTTATCAACCAGATATACTTCTACATGTTGAATATCCGTAAAATATACCGTAGAGTCATTAAATGATGCAGCTACCCCAAACATATAAACATGTGTCTTGATATAGCCTTTTGCAGTCCCGGTGGTTGTTACTCCTAAAAAAAGGAGGACGAATAGAATAAGTTTGTATATTTTCATTTTATGTAATTTATTGTCCTAAATATGATTTCAGTTCTTCACTTGAATTGTTAGTTCTCAGTTTGCTTATTGCCTTCTCTTTTATTTGTCTTACACGCTCGCGTGTCAAGTTCGTTTTTTCACCAATTTCTTCCAAAGACATTTCTTTTTGATCTATACCATAGAAAGCCTTAACAATAATCTGCTCTTTAAGCGTTAGCCTTTGCAAAGCTCTTTTAATCTCTTTATATAGTCCTTCTTCGATCAGTTGTATGTCAGTCGGTAATAGGTTTTTGTTAGGCAACACGTCGATTAATTTGGTGCCATCGCTGTTCAGAGGTGCGTCTATTGAAATGTGAGAATGTTCAACATTCATCGCTTCTTCAACTTTGTCTTGAGGAAGATTTATATCATCGGCAATCTCGTCAACGCTCGGCATTCTTCCATTCTCTTGTTCAAATTTGTCATAAGCCTTTTGAATTCTTTTTACTGTACCGGACTGGTTGATGGGAATTCTCACTAATCTGCTTTGATCTGCTATTGCTTGCATGATGCTCTGACGTATCCACCATACCGCATAAGAAATAAACTTAAACCCTCTTGTTTCGTCAAATTTCTTTGCTGCTTTGATCAGTCCGAGATTTCCCTCGTTAATTAAATCTAATAACGACAATCCGTTGTTTTGATATTGTTTCGCAACCGATACAACGAACCTCAAATTAGCCTTCGTTAGTTTCTCAAGTGCCTTTTGGTCTCCTTTCTTGATTCTTTGAGCGAGTTCGACTTCCTCGTCTGTAGAAATGAGATCCTGATGTCCAATCTCTTGAAGGTATCTATCCAGAGAGCTTCCATTACGATTGGTTATCATCTGTGTGATTTTTAGTTGTCTCATTTCCGTATTAACGATAATATTTTAGGGCAAATTTACATAAAATCACCGAGTTGGACAAAAAAAGTCTATTAAATAGAAGAAAAAAGTCGAACAATAGTAGAAGCATAGCGGGGTATATAGTATTTTTATCCTCTTGCATCAGAAAACTCACCCTTTGATATCTTTACCGACACACCCTACCAACTCATCCTTAAGCTATGACTTTAAAAATCCGGTTTGCCATTTTTAGGTGGGGCAGGAAATGGGTCATCGTTCATCTTACTCCCAATTATCTCTCCTTCGAAATTGTTTTCCGAATTAAGTGGAGAAGTTAAATAATCGTTTTCGTTTGGATTTGAGAATCGGGTATATTCGCCTCGGAAATTTAAGAGAACATCACCTGTTGCGCCTTTACGATGTTTGGCAATGATAATCTGTGCCATGCCGTGAAGGTCATTCCCTTTTTCATCTTGATAAAGGTGATAGTATTCCGGTCGATGCACGAAAAGTACCATATCCGCATCTTGTTCAATTGCCCCGGATTCTCGCAAGTCGCTTAACTGGGGTCTTTTACCTTCTATTCCATCACGTTGTTCGACCGTACGATTTAATTGAGACAATGCGAGGATAGGAATATTCAATTCTTTAGCTAAACTTTTCAGTGAGCGACTGATAGTTGATACTTCCTCCTGACGACTATAGAATTTCATTCCATTGGCGTTCATCAATTGTAGATAGTCGATCATCAGTATCTTGATACCATGTTCTCTCACAAGCCTCCGTGCCTTTGTACGCAACTCAAAAACAGACAACCCCGGTGTGTCATCGACATAAAATGGGGCACCATCCATTTTCCTGATATTATTGTCGAAACGCTCCCACTCATCCGGTGTAAGTTGTCCGCTCAATATCTTATTACCCGGTATGGAACATACGTTTGAAATCAGTCGATTAACTAATTGAACATTATTCATCTCAAGTGAGAAGAATGCCAATGGCAAACGGTTATCAATGGCTATATTTTTTGCTAAACTCAGAGCAAAAGAAGTCTTACCCATTGCCGGACGTCCGGCAATGATGACAAGGTCGGATAATTGCCATCCTGCCGTTATCTCATCGAGCTTCTTATATCCGGTAGGTACACCGGTTAATCCTCCGTTGTCCTTATTTGATGCGGCTTTTTGCAACAGTTCGTGCGCTTGTTTCACAATTGGGTCAATCTGTGTATAATCTTGCGCCATGTTTTTTTGAGAAAGCTCAAAAAGATTGCCCTCGGCTTTTTGCATTAATTCATCAATATCAACTGTCTCATCAAACGCATCAGTTTCAATCATCGAGGCAAATTGAATGAGTTGGCGCGCCAAGAACTTCTGTGCAAGAATATGCCCATGATATTCTATGTGTGCTGAGGAAGCTACTTGAGAACTTAATTCGACAATATAGGTTGGTCCCCCTATATCATCTAAATTTCCTTTATGTCGCAATTCCTCCGCGACAGTCATAATGTCAACCGGTCTTTGTTGCAAGTTCAGAGATTGAATAGCCTCATATATCTTTTGATGTCGAGGCTCATAAAATGTCTCCGGTCTCAAAATTTCAGATACAACGGTAAACGCATCTTTATCTATCATTAATGCGCCTAACACAACCTTTTCTATATCAACTGCTTGTGGTTGAAGATGACCAAATGACGTATCGATTGTCGCTTGTTGACGGCGACCGGTCCTTTTTGATGTTGAACTTTTCTTTTCAGGCATAACGCCACAAAATTACAAAAAATCTTTAAATCTAACCACCATAATACGTTAAGTTTTCTATCTTTGCATCACATTATAAATTAATATATAGTTATGATACTGCATCCATGTTGCAAAATAAATTTAGGATTAAACATAGTGGGCAAGCGTAATGACGGTTACCATAATCTTGAGACAGTATTCTATCCTGTTCCTTTGTGCGACACCTTGGAACTAATTGATGTCGGACAGTATTCTGCCAATCCGGAATGTTATTTGGAAGAAAATGGAGATAAACTCGATTGCACTCCGCAAGAAAATTTGATAGTTAAAGCATTCAAACTGCTTGCAAAAGATTTTCGCTTGCCAAGTATTCGCGTGAAGCTTACAAAACGAATTCCATCGCAAGCAGGCTTAGGAGGTGGGTCTTCGGATGCTGTATATATGTTGAAACTTTTAAATGCTTTTTTCAAATTAAATATCGAAGAGGAACAGCTCATTGGTTATGCTGTTCGATTAGGTGCGGATTGCGCATTTTTTATTCATTCAACCCCATGTTTCGCAAGTGGTATTGGTGATAAATTAACTCCTCTTGATTCACGTCAGATTTCCTTAAATGGATATCATATCGCGATTATTAAACCTGACATTGCAATTTCGACTAAAGAAGCCTTTTCTAACATTCATCCGAATACTCCCATGATGAGTTGTGAAAAATCTGTGCAACAACCAATAAGTGAATGGAAAAACATACTGACCAATGATTTTGAAGACTCTATCTTTCCTTCGCATCCTGCATTGAAGGAAATAAAAAGAGAACTTTACAAACAAGGAGCATTATACGCCCAAATGTCGGGAAGTGGAAGTGCCATTTATGGATTATTCCGAAAGAGTCCCGAGCTTTTATTTCGGTCTTTTAGTAATTACTTTACTTTTATATCTCCCCTGACTACGCTTTAACCAAATCAATCATTAAAGATTTATTCACTTTTAAATTGGTTTCTAATGGTCAATTTGAGTGAAAGCATATTTTCCTTTTCAATTCGTAAGCAAAAAGAATAATCATGCGCACATTCCATAGGACAAACAAGCACCTGATAGGTATATTAATGGAATGGAAATCTTTAATAAAGAAATAGCCTGATTACCAGTTGTTTACATTATGCGTTTCAAAAGCTTACCTTTTGCACTCTAAAAGCTTATCTTTTGCCATCCAAAAGCTAAGGTATTACGATGCAATACCTATACTTACGAAAAATGATGGCTATCGTATGGAAGTCTTATAGTGTTATTTCATAATCATCGATTTGGGGTTAATCGCTAAATGAAATACTTTATAGTTTCCTGATTTAAGTTGACTACTTTAGAGTCTTTTCCTTAAAAGAAAAAATATTAAAACTGATTATTCTTTTCTTGCAATTGTACTTCCACATAATTATTGACTTTACGAGCCAACTTTTTTGGGAAAGACATCGGCAGATTATATTTTTTTACTATCTTTGCCATGTTAATAATTTGCATCATGAATCGTCTATTCTCTATACTCATTGCACTATTCATCTTCCTATCCGTTGAGGCTTCTGTCGAGAGGGAAGTTGTGAACGACTCTACCCAAAATCCCATTTTCCAAAATATTCAATATAAGTTGGAAACATCAGGGAGTTTCTCTGGAAATAAGACCCCATTATGGCTCAATGCCAACCAATATGGGTTAAGTTCGCTTGAGAAGTTGAATGGTTATGTTCGCGGTGCGATAGAACGACCTTTGTCAGTTGATAATGCTAAAAAATGGGGGATAGGATATGGATTGGATATAGCTGTACCTGTCAATTATACCAGTAATATTGTAATACAACAAGCCTACGTTGAAGGAAAATGGTGGCATGGAACGCTTACCATTGGCGCGAAAGAGCAACCTATGGAATTGAAAAACAACGCGTTAAGTTCCGGTTCCCAAACTTTGGGTATCAATGCTCGTCCCGTTCCTCAAGTACGTCTGGCTCTACCAGAATATTGGACACTTCCCTTTGGCAATGGTTGGCTTCATCTGAAGGGGCATATAGCCTATGGGGTGATGACGGACGATAATTGGCAGCACGATTTTACGGCTAAAAAGTCAAAATATGCCGATAATGTTCTTTATCATTCTAAAGCTGGATACCTGAAGATTGCCAATGAAGAGGTGTTCTGCCCATGGTCTTTCGAGTTAGGACTTGAGATGGTATGCTTGTTTGGCGGAACTTCTTATATCCCCAATGATATGGGAGGTATAGATAAGGTTGATGGAGGTACGGGCGTGAAAGATTATTGGAAGGCATTTTTCCCAGGAGGTTCAGACGTTATTGAATCTACCTATAAAAATGTTCAGGGAGACCAATTGGGGAGTTGGGTGGCAAAGATAAAATATAGCGGTGATTGGCATAGTTTCTCTATCTATGCCGATAAGTTCTTTGAAGACCATTCATCCATGTTCCAGCTTGACTATGATGGCTATGGGTCGGGAGATGAATGGCAAATACGTAAGAAGAAGAAATACCTTGTCTATGATGTCAAGGATTGGATGTTGGGTTTTGAATATAATTACAATCCCAATCATTGGATTAATGATTTCGTCTTTGAATATCTCTATACCAAGTATCAGAGCGGTCCCATTTATCATGACCATACTCCGGCAATTCCCGATCATATAGGAGGCAAGGACGATTACTACAATCATTATATCTATCCCGGCTATCAGCATTGGGGGCAAGTAATGGGCAATCCGTTATATCTCTCGCCCATCTATGATAAGAATGGGGATATCTATATCGGCAACAATCGTTTTATTGCCTACCATATTGGTTTGAGTGGTCGTCCGACTGAGTTTACCACTTGGCGTTTCTTGACCACTTATCAGGAGGGTTGGGGCACTTACGATGCTCCTTACTCGAAGAAACGACATAATATGAGTATGCTCGTTGAAACCTCCTATAGCTTTCATAAACCAAATAGCCATTGGTTGCGTGGCGTTACATTGAGAGGTCGCTGTGGGGTAGATTTCGGTTCTATTTTAGGCGGCATCAACTATGGCTTCCAATTCGTAGTTGCCAAGGTCGGATTATTTAATTGATAGATGATATGAACAAAACCATTTTCTTGTATCCTTTTTTATTCTTCCTTATCTTATCCTTCTCGGCATGCTCTTTTGAAACCGATAATGCGCCCGGAGAGCTGGAAGGTACGTGGCGATTGATTTCAATAGAAACGGAAGGTAGAACAGTGGATTATCTTGATAAAAACATATTTTGGTCGTTCCAAAGCAAACTCCTTCAATTGGAGACCAAAGGTGATATCTATATGCGTGTGCTCTATTATTATAAGAAAGATGGAAATACGCTTGTTTTAAGTTCTCCATATAGATATGATCGTGAAAACGGAGATGAACTTATTACGGATCCTTCTTTGCTTGAGTTCTATGCTATAGATGGATTGGAGGTAACTTTTACTTTCCAAACCTCAAAGGATAAATTGCTGTTGAGAGAAGGTAACCGAGTGTTTAAGTTCGTCAAATTTTAGAACTACTGAAATGGTGATAACCCCCTGCGTCTTATTAACCTATCTATAATAAGAACGTGTAACAAGGTATATAAAACAATATCAGCGATAATAATCGTTGTAACATTTAGAACGCCATTTGCTAAAGTGTTGAATAGTATAAAAAAGAATGCCAATAACAAAATTCCAACCAATGCCTGATGTTGTTTAAGCCCCATTCTCATTAATTTATGGTGTATATGATTCTTATCCGGTTGAAATAAATTCCTTTTATGCAATAGACGAGTAATGATAACCCTGAAGACATCGAATACCGGAACTATCAATAAAGTAACGGATAGGAACATTGATTCTTTTCTATAGCTCATGACGTGTGGGTTATTCATGCAAAACTTTATCAATAACACTCCAAGTATATATCCCAATGTAAGCGAGCCGGAATCGCCCATGAATATCTTCCTGTTGTCTTCAATTTTTCCAAATATGTTGAAGTATAAAAAGGATATTAATACGCCCATAAGCCCTGCGATTAAAATACAATATACCCATATCTGTTCCAAGAAGAATCCATATAAGAAACCGGATAAGGCTATAAACGATAAGCCTGCTGATAAACCATCGATGCCATCAATGAGATTTATGGCGTTCATTATGAACACAAGCACTATTACTGTTAATGGCGCTCCTATCCAAAAGGGTATCTCATGTATGGTGCAAAATCCATACATGTTATTAATATATAGCCATGATATAGGTAATAGTGAGGCTGAAAAAATTTGAATAATAAGTTTTTTCTTAGCCTTGACCCCAAATAAATCATCCGTTAAGCCGGTGATGTAAATAATGAGTATGCCTAAGGCGAAGAAATATGTCCATGGACTTACGCTTATCTTCTTCCCATTATATGCGTATGACCACACCACGAGAGCCACTACAGTGGCTGCCAACATACAGGGCAGGAAAGCAACCCCTCCTAATCTGGGGATTGCGTTTTTGTGTATCTTCCTTTTATTTGGTATGTCATAAAGATGCCTCTCCTTACAAAAATTTAGTATCTGTGGTATGATGATGAAACCACATGCAGCACTCACCAAGAAAGATATCAGGCAGATGATGATATAGATGTTCATTATTGTTTTGTTTGGTAATATAACACTTCTTTCCCCGATTTATTGTATCTTGTTTTGCAGAATTATAGTTATGGGCAGAATTACTTTATTATTAAATATTACTGTCCGCTAAACATAGAAATCCTCATTCCAACTCATTGAGACACAATAGTTCGGATGACAGCATGT
>NZ_SDIK01000070.1 GCF_008016795.1 Prevotella brunnea | reverse complement strand
AGAAGCCTCACGGAGAAATCCTTGAGGCTTTTTTTGTGTACGCTTGGCATGAGCATTATCCGCTCATCTCTCAAAAGCTCGACTTACAACCAGCAGATGGTATTGGATAGCACCTTTGTTTCATTAAAGTTGGAATCCAATACCATCTGCTGGTTGTAAGTTGGGTTCTTGAAGGACACTACCATGCGACGTCCACATAGAGCTAAGCATGAATCCATTGGAAGCAGAAGTGAAGAAAGACGGAAGATGAAACTAATCAAACAAGATTAGACTCTTTTTGAAAACGAATTAAACCGCCGTATGCCGAACGGCACGTACGGTGGTGTGAGAGGGAAGGAAACGAAAGTAGGTTAGAAAACTTTCGTTTCCCAACCTACTCGACTCTGTTATTCTGAGATAAGGAATTTATTTCTCCCTCTTATATTTAGCGATGAGTTCTTTTAACATAGAAAGTATGTCATCAATAGAAACGCCACTGCGTTCGCTCATCATGGCAATGGTTGCTTTAGGAATGATGATGCGTGCAAGAGGAGAATTGAGCATTTTGAAAGCAGAGTTCATACTTGGCAAATCTTTCCGTAGCTGTGGGTAAATTTTTAACAAATCCTGTAAGCGAGTGTCGGCAGAGAGTTCTATTGTCGAATCTTCTTTTGTAACAGACGTATCATTTGGAGTACAGTTTTGCGCCTCCTTCGATTTTACTACTTGTGTATCATTTGACCAGGTCAGCAGTGTTCGTGAACCTTGAAGTTCACGAATGCGACTACAATCTTGCATCATTTCGAGTACACCTCTGAATCTTCCTTCTGCATCACGCACGGCTACATAATATATATAGATGAACACACCTGGTTTGTTAATCCAAAAATCTACACTATCCTGCTCACCCGAACGGAATTTGGCTATAATTTCCTCAACAAGGTGGACGCTGGTGCGCGGATGACAGTTCTTCACATCACGTCCGATAACATTCTTGCTGCGTGGGAAGATGCGGTGGTTGGTATCTGAATAGAAGCGAACTAGTTCGTTTTCATCTACATAAGATATATCTACAGGAAGATGTTTGTATATGAGGTTGATTTGTTCGAGAGAAAGTTTTCCTGTCGTGACGTCGAAAACTCGGTCTGTGTCGTTTCCTCCAAGCTCATATTTAGTAAGAAGCGCAGATAGTTCTGAGACAAAACCGTCAGGAGCTGTTGTTGGCTGGGTTACTGTTTTATCCGCATTTTGGAATCCTTCTACATCAATCCATGCAAAGCCAATTTCGTAATCTCCCGAACGCATCTGTTCGAATTCTTCGGGAGTAATCATTGCCAAAGCAGTTGGGTATAGTACAGATTCTTCTTTCTGTAAAAGATCCCGCACATCTGCCACAATGGTAGGCTGCATTGCCAAAAATTCTTCTTCTTTATCTTCCTCAATAAGTTTTTTAGCATCACGTATTTCATCTCGCACAAAGTCATCGAGCAGCCACATCGTAGTCGTGGGGCGATCAAATCCTTTCTGTTCGAGTATGGAATAGAGCTGGTTCTGCTTACGTGAAAGGTGAATGCGAAAAGCCGCTATTTTGTCGTACAATTCAATCCACTGATTCTTGATAATCGGATATTGTACAAGATCTTCTATGGAGAGCATAAGGCGACGCATTTCATCGTTCTCTCTGTAGTAACACATGATAGGGTGATCAAGAGGAAGATTTGGTCGACTGGTGTCCATCACTTCATCAAACAGCTCAATCATCTTTTGAATATCCTCCTTTTGGCACTCATCCTCTTCAATGGTTTTGAGTTCCTGTTCTGCCAATGCTATTTCATAAGGACGGATTTTCCCAACTTGCTTTCTTATTCGGGCTCTGCCCTCCTCTAATGAAATATCTCCTCGTTGGTATGCTTCTTTGATTTCGAGTATTTTGCTGAGTTTCTCAAGGTCAACACTCGGCAAATATTTTTTCATATCCATAGCATTATTGTCTATTGATGAGGTAAACGAAAAAATCACTCTCTTCTATGGCTTTTACGCTTACATGAGCTTCGCCGGGGAAATGTAGAACGGTGCCTGTGCTGATACGATGTACCTCGGTATCGTTAAGAGTAACCTCTACAGTTCCTTTCACTATGGTGAAGAATACTTCCCGTCCTGTATGGTCGTGTGAAGGTATTTGTTCTCCACTTTTCAGATGCAAGTGTACAAGCATGAGTTCCTTGTTGTTAATTACCTTACCTAAAGTATTGATTTCCTGCCCAATGGGGTTAATTACTTGTTTCATAATTCTTCTTTATTTAGTTATGATTAATAATTGAATAACGTTCGTTTTGATATTATACTTTTATATGGTAGATTCAACTTCAAAATGCAAGTACGTTTGCAAATTTAAGAAAAATTCCTCACTTGATATTCTGAATTCCAACTTTTTTTGTTTTGCATTATTGGTATAAGTGACAAAAATTCTGATATAACCACCAGCTTGGGCCTTTACGAAATTCTATTTTTTTGAAAACTTATCGTGATCGATTTGTAAAAAGTGGACTTGGACGCAGCCATTCCCAGCTCCCATTGAAGGAGTTGGCAGTCGAATATACGAACCGCACACAGGAAAGTAAGTGAGGAGGAAAAGCCTCTTTTCTCGCCAAAGGGGGGAAAGCGCCCCCCCTGTTCCTCAAACCCTATACAGATGGCGAACATTCGACCTGCCCGGCATCATGAAATTACATTACAAAAACCGTACCGTGAGACACTCTTTGTAATCTGTTGGGTACTGTCCTATAAAAGTGTGTAAGCTCCTTTTTTCTTATCTTTGTATTTGAAAACTATAAAAAAGGAAAAAATGAAACTTACACATTCGCAAATTTCGGAAATTATTTCGAATTACACAAGCAGCAGCGAGGGTTTTGTTACCCTTCAGTCATTAATCATGAACTCCCTGATGTATCATGAACGAGAGTTGTTCGTCAGCGAAAATGCCCATGAGCAATG
>NZ_SDIK01000069.1 GCF_008016795.1 Prevotella brunnea | reverse complement strand
ATACAAAGATAAGAAAAAAGGAGCTTACACACTTTTATAGGACAGTACCAATGTATGGCTGAATACCCCATCAACAAGGGCATCGGCCGTCCGGTTGAGTTCAAAGGTCTGAAGGCTCAATACCTGTTCATCTTCGCAGGTGGGTTGCTGGCTCTCTTCATCCTCTTCGTCATCCTCTACATGGTCGGCATCGGCCAGTGGATATGTATCGGCTTCGGTGCGGTGTCGTCGTCCATCCTCGTATGGCAGACCTTCGCACTGAACGCCCGGTACGGCGAGCACGGACTGATGAAGCTGGGAGCGGCACGCAGCCACCCCCGATACCTTATCAACCGACGGCGGATAACCCGATTATTCAAGAACAAACAGAAAACGGAACAAGAATGAGGAACATATCCAAAATGACAACACTGGAAAACAAGTTTCCCCTGCTGGCGGTGGAGCACGGCTGTATCGTCTCAAAGGATGCCGACCTCACGGTCGCCTACGAGGTGGAGCTGCCGGAACTCTACACTGTGACGGGTGCGGAATACGAGGCCATACACGGCTGCTGGTGCAAGGCCATCAAGGTGCTGCCCGACTATTCCATCGTCCACAAGCAGGACTGGTTCATCAAGGAACGCTATCAGCCGGAACTTCACAAGGACGACATGAGTTTCCTGAGCCGCTCGTTTGAGCGTCACTTCAACGAGCGTCCCTACCTGAAGCACACCTGCTACCTCTTCCTTACGAAGACCACGAAGGAGCGCAACCGTATACAGAGCAACTTCAGCACGCTGTGCCGTGGGCATATCATCCCCAAGGAACTGGACAGGGAGACAGCGGAGAAATTCATGGAGGCTACGGAACAGTTCGCCCGCATCATGAACGACAGCGGCTTCATCAGGCTGCGCCGTCTCACAACCGATGAGATTGTCGGTACGGAGGACAAGGCCGGACTCATAGAGCGTTATTTCTCCCTCATGCCCGAAGGCGACCGCACCTTGCAGGACATCGACCTCTCGGCAAGGGAGATGCGCATCGGCGACAACCGCCTGTGCCTGCACACCCTCTCCGATGCGGAAGACCTGCCCGGCAAGGTATCCACCGATGTCAGGTACGAGAAACTCTCCACCGACCGCTCTGACTGCCGTCTCTCCTTTGCCAGTCCCGTGGGACTGCTGCTGCCCTGCAACCACATCTACAACCAGTATGTGATTCTCGACAATAGCGAGGAGAACCTGCAGAAGTTCGAGAAGTCCGCCCGTAACATGCAGTCGCTCTCCCGATACAGTAGAAGCAACAGCATCAACCGTGAGTGGATAGAGCAATACCTGAACGAGGCGCACTCCTACGGACTGACCTCAGTGAGGGCGCACTTCAACGTCATGGCGTGGAGCGACGATGCGGAGGAGTTGCGCCACATCAAGAACGACGTGGGCAGTCAGCTGGCAGGCATGGAGTGCATGCCGCGCCACAACACCATCGACTGCCCCACGCTTTACTGGGCGGCGATGCCCGGCAATGCGGCGGACTTCCCTGCGGAGGAGTCGTTCTACACCTTCACCGAACAGGCCGTGTGCCTCTTCACGGAGGAGACCAACTACCGCAGCTCGCTCTCGCCCTTCGGCATCAAGATGGTGGACAGGCTCACGGGCAAGCCCCTGCACCTCGACATCAGCGACCTGCCCATGAAGCGGGGCATCACCACCAACCGCAACAAGTTCGTGCTGGGCCCGTCGGGCAGCGGCAAGTCGTTCTTCATGAACCACCTCGTGCGCCAGTACTACGAGCAGGGCACGCACGTGGTGCTGGTGGATACGGGAAACTCCTATCAGGGACTATGCGAGATGATACGGCGCAAGACCCACGGCGAGGACGGCGTATATTTCACCTACACGGAGGAGAAGCCTATCTCGTTCAACCCGTTCTATACAGATGATTATGTGTTCGACGTGGAGAAGAAGGACAGCATCAAGACGCTGCTGTTGACGCTCTGGAAGTCGGAAGACGACAAGGTGACGAAGACGGAGAGCGGCGAGCTGGGCAGTGCGGTGAACGCCTACATCGAGCGCATCAGGGCAGACCGGAGCATCACTCCCTCGTTCAACACCTTCTACGAGTACATGCGCGACGACTACCGCCGCGAACTGGCGGAGCGGGAGATAAAGGTGGAGAAGTCCGACTTCAACATCGACAATATGCTCACCACCATGCGGCAGTATTACCGGGGCGGACGCTACGACTTCCTGCTCAACTCCACGGAGAACATCGACCTGCTCGGCAAGCGGTTCATCGTCTTCGAGATTGACAGCATCAAGGAGAACCGTGAGCTGTTCCCCGTGGTGACCATCATCATCATGGAGGCCTTCATCAACAAGATGCGCCGATTGAAGGGCGTGCGCAAGCAGCTGATTGTGGAGGAGGCATGGAAGGCTCTCTCTTCGGCGAACATGGCGGAATACCTGAGGTACATGTACAAGACCGTGCGCAAGTATTACGGCGAGGCCATCGTGGTGACACAGGAGGTGGACGACATCATCTCCTCACCCGTGGTGAAGGAGAGCATCATCAACAACTCCGACTGCAAGATACTGCTCGACCAACGGAAGTACATGAACAAGTTCGACCAGATACAGGCGTTGCTCGGACTGACGGAGAAGGAGAAGTCGCAGATTCTCTCCATCAACATGGCCAACCACCCGTCAAGGCTCTACAAGGAGGTGTGGATCGGGCTGGGCGGCACGCAGTCGGCGGTCTATGCCACCGAGGTGAGTGCGGAGGAATACCTTGCCTACACCACCGAGGAAACGGAGAAGGTAGAGGTCTATCGGCTGGCGGAGCAACTGGGCGGAGACATCGAAGCCGCCATCCGGCAGCTGGCGGAGAAAAGAAGGACAAGCAAGACATGACATTTATCACAACCAATTTTATCACATTCAACAATGATTCAGAACATGGGAAGAAGATTGAAGACAACAAGCAGGCAGATGCTGCTCCTTTGCGGCATCGTGCTGGGAATGGCGAGTATGGCCATGCAGTCGTGCAGTGAGGCAGCAAGGGACGACCGTCCCGCCCTCTGCGGCAACTGGGAGAGCGTGGAGGGTAAGCCCGACGTGCTCATCTATAAGGAGGGCAAGGCATACAAGGTGACGGTGTTCAAGCGCAAGGGGCTGGGACGCGAGCTGAAACCGCAGACTTACCTCCTGCAGATGGAGAACGGCAACCTCTTCATGAATACGGGATTCCGCATCGACGTGGCCTACAACGAGGAGACGGACGTGCTGACCTTCTCGCCCAACGGGGACTATGTAAGAGTAAGACAGGAACAGACCAAACAATAGCGAGCAATGAAAGCAAGAATGACAATCCTTATCTGCCTGTGCCTGCTGACGGCGGGCAAGGCAAGCGCACAGTGGACGGTCATCGACCCGTCCAACATCGCGCAAAGCATCGTGAACACCTCCAAGAACGTGGCGCACACATCGACGACGGCGACCCACATGGTCAAGAACTTTCAGGAGACGGTGAAAATCTACGAGCAGGGCAAGAAGTATTACGATGCCCTGAAGTCGGTGAACAACCTCGTCAAGGATGCCCGCAAGGTGCAGCAGACCATCCTGATGGTGGGCGACATCACGGACATCTACGTGAACAGCTTCCAGAAGATGATGCGCGACGAGAACTTCACGGTGGAGGAACTCTCTGCCATCGCCTTCGGCTACACCAAGCTGCTGGAGGAGACGGGCGACGTGCTGACGGAGCTGAAGAACGTGGTGAACATCACCACGCTCTCCATGACGGACAAGGACCGCATGGACGTGGTGGAGGGCTGCTACCAGAAGATGAAGCGGTACCGCAACCTCGTGAGCTACTACACCAACAAGAACATCAGCGTGAGCTACCTGAGGGCGAAGAAGAAGAACGACCTCGACCGCGTGATGGGGCTCTACGGCAGTGCGAACGAAAGATACTGGTAGCCTATGGATTTCGAGAACCTTCACCAGATACTGCGGTCGCTCTACGACGAGATGATGCCGCTGTGCGAGGACATGGCGGGCGTGGCGAAAGGCATCGCCGGACTGGGCGCACTCTTCTACGTGGCCTACCGGGTATGGCAGTCGCTGGCGCGGGCCGAACCGATTGACGTGTTCCCGATGCTCCGTCCGTTTGCCATAGGGCTGTGCATCATGTTCTTCCCCACGGTGGTGCTGGGCACGCTCAGCGGAGTGCTCTCGCCGATTGTGCAGGGCACGGCCAAGATGCTGGAGGCGGAGACGCTGGACATGAACGAGTACCGGGAGCAGAAGGACAAGCTGGAATACGAGGCGATGAAGCGCAACCCCGAGACGGCCTACTTAGTGTCGAACGAGGAGTTCGACAAGCAACTGGAGGAACTGGGGTGGTCGCCCGACGACCTTGTCACCATGGCTGGGATGTACATCGAGCGGAGCATGTACCAGATGAAGAAGGGCGTGCGCGACTTCTTCCGTGAGTTGCTGGAACTGCTGTTTCAGGCCGCTGCCCTCGTGATAGACACGCTGAGGACGTTCTTCCTCGTGGTGCTGTCGATACTTGGGCCGATAGCCTTCGCTATCTCTGTGTGGGACGGTTTCCAGAGCACGCTGACGCAGTGGATATGCCGCTATGTGCAGGTGTATCTGTGGCTGCCCGTGTCGGACATGTTCAGCACCATACTGGCCAAGATACAGGTGCTGATGCTGCAGAGCGACATCGAGCGGATGCAGGCCGACCCGAACTTCTCGCTGGATTCGAGCGACGGGGTGTATATCGTGTTCATGATCATCGGCATCATCGGCTACTTCACCATCCCCACCGTGTCAGGCTGGATTATCCAGGCCGGAGGCATGGGCAACTACGGGCGCAACGTGAACCAGACGGCTGGTAAGGCTGGCGGCTTCGCCGGCAGCGTGGCGGGTGCTACCGCTGGCAATGTGGCCGGACGTGTCGGGAAACTGCTGAGATAAAGAAAGTATGTGTAACATCAAAACAAGGAGAAAACAAGAAAATGGAATTCAAGTCATTAAAGAACATCGAGACATCGTTCAGGCAGATTCGCCTGTTCAGCATGGTGTTCCTCGCCTTGTGTGCCGTGGTGACGGTGTGGAGCGTGTGGAGTTCCTACCGTTTTGCGGAGAAGCAGCGGGAGAAAATCTATGTGCTGGACAACGGGAAGTCGCTGATGCTGGCCCTCTCGCAGGATCTGTCGCAGAACCGTCCGGCGGAGGCGAGGGAGCATGTGCGCCGCTTCCACGAGCTGTTCTTCACGCTCTCGCCGGAGAAGAGTGCGATAGAGCACAACGTGAAGCGGGCGCTGCTGCTGGCTGACCGCAGCGTGTACAACTACTATTCGGACTTTGCGGAGAAGGGTTACTACAACCGCATCATCGCAGGCAACATCAATCAGGTGCTGAAGGTGGACAGCGTTGTGTGCGACTTCAACGGCTATCCGTACCGTGCCACGACCTACGCACGACAGCAGATTATCCGACAGAGCAACATCACGGAGCGCAGCCTTGTGACGACATGCCGCCTGCTGAACGCCTCGCGTTCGGACGACAATCCCAACGGCTTCACCATCGAGGGATTCACCATCATTGAGAACAAGGATTTACAGACAATCAAACGATGACGGGTATGAAAGAAAACAGAATCAGGAAATCGGCGTGGAGGCTCTTCTGGAGTCTCCACGACAAAAGGAAACAGATGACAGAGCTGGTCAAGGACCGGCTGGAGGGTCTGCCACAGCCGACGAAGAGACGCATCGTATTGGGAATGCTCGTCGCCTTTGCGGTGCTTGCCCTCTACACTTTCGGCAAAGCCGTCTATGACGTCGGAAGGGACGAAAGCCGGAAGATGGAGATAGACCATGCAGGGCAGGTGGAACTGTCCATCAAGCCCACAGTTAGTAATCACACAACACCTTATTATTATTTATATGGAACAGACGAAGATTGAAGTACAGGACAAGACTCCTGACAAGGAGAAAAGCAAGGAAAAGCCTAAGCAGGAGCGCACACCACTCACGGAGGCGGAACGGCTGAGACGTCAGAAGATGATTGTGCTGCCTGCCATGGTGCTGGCGTTCCTCGGTGCGATGTGGCTGATTTTCGCCCCATCGTCTGACGGGACGAAAGAGCCGGGCATGGACGGCTACAACATGGAGATGCCGGATGCCGACAAGGCGGACAGGCAGATTATCGGCGACAAGGCGAAGGCCTATGAGCAGGGCGCAATGGAGGAACGCAAGGAAAACCGCAACCGCTCGATGATGGAGCTGGGGGATATGTTCGACCGTGAAGTAGCGGGAAACGAATCCTCTGCGGATTTCAGCCTGACCGATAATGACAGTGTGGAAAAGAGCAAGCCCCTGGCGCCGCAAAGCATCCGTTCGTCTGCCACCGCCTATCGTGACTTGAACACCACGCTTGGCAGTTTCTATGAGCAGCCAAAGGAGGAAAATGCGGAGATGGAGGAGCTGCTGGAGCGCATTGCCTCGCTGGAATCAGAACTTGAAAGCGAGAAAGACAAGGCTTCCGATATGGACGACCAAGTGGCACTCATGGAAAAGTCCTACGAACTGGCGGCAAAATATATGGGCGGTCAGAATGGCGGACAACCCAAACAGGAGGCAATGCCTGCCACTGTGAGCAAAGCAGGAAAGAATGCTGTCAGTCCCGTAAGACAGGTGACGAAGCAGGTGGTATCCGCCCTCGGACAGCCGATGAGTAACGAGGAGTTCGTCGCCGCCAATGCGCAGGAGCGAAATTATGGTTTCAACACCGCTGTGGGCAAGGTCGGGGTGACGGACAAGAACACCATATCGGCGTGCGTCTATGGAGCGCAGAGCGTGACGGACGGGCAGGCGGTGAAGCTGCGCCTGTTGGAGCCGATGGCCGTGGCGGAACGGATTATTCCCCGAAATGCAGTGGTGGTAGGGGCGGCACGTGTGCAGGGCGAACGCCTCGACATCGAAATCACCTCAATAGAGCATGAGGGGACTATCGTGCCTGTGGAGCTTTCGGTCTATGACACGGACGGGCAGCAGGGTATCTTCATCCCCGGCTCTATGGAGATGGATGCGGTGCGGGAGGTTGCCGCCAACATGGGCGGCTCGCTCGGCAGCAGCATCAACATCTCCACCAATGCGGGGGCACAGTTGGCCTCCGACCTCGGCAAAGGACTGATACAAGGCACAAGTCAGTATATCGCCAAGAAGATGCGTACGGTGAAGGTGCATCTGAAAGCGGGCTACAAGGTGATGCTGTATCAGGACAGAGACTGAGAAATATAAAAGATAAAGTAACAACAATCCAATTTTTATTCACCACTAAAATCCAAAGTGAAATGAGAAAAGCAATCATGATTCTTGCCCTCGCGATGGGCATCGTAACTGCCAATGCGCAGGAGAACAAGACCGTGAATGAGAGCAACGGGAGTGACGGACAGCCTACCCTGACCAAGGAGGTCTATCCGCAGAAGGAGACGGAGGGCGACCTGTATCACGGGCTGACGAAGAAGCTGACCTTCGACCGCATGATACCACCCCACGGGCTGGAGGTGACGTACGACAAAACCGTACACATCATCTTCCCGGCAGAGGTGCGCTATGTGGATTTGGGCTCGCCCAACCTGATAGCGGGCAAGGCGGACGGTGCGGAGAACGTGATCCGTGTGAAGGCGACCGTGAAGAACTTCAAGAACGAGACGAACATGAGCGTCATCACGGAGGACGGCAGTTTCTATACCTTCAACGTGAAATATGCTAAGGAGCCGCTGCTGCTCAACGTGGAGATGTGCGACTTCATCTATGACGGCGAGGCGGTGAACCGTCCGAACAATGCGCAGGAGATTTACCTGAAGGAACTGGGCAGCGAGAGTCCGATGCTGGTGCGACTTATCATGAAGTCCATCCACAAGCAGAACAAGCGTGAGGTGAAGCACATCGGCTGCAAGCGTTTCGGCATACAGTACCTACTGAAAGGAATCTATACGCACAACGGACTGCTGTATTTCCACACGGAAATCAAGAACCAGAGCAACGTGCCGTTTGATGTGGACTATGTGACATGGAAGATTGTGGACAAGAAGGTGGCGAAGCGCACCGCCGTGCAGGAGCAGGTTATCCTGCCGCTCCGTGCGCAGAACTATGCTACCTGTGTGCCGGGCAAGAAGAGCGAGCGCACAGTGTTCACGATGGCGAAGTTCACCATCCCCGACGACAAGTGCCTCGTGGTGGAACTGAACGAGAAGAACGGTGGCCGTCACCAATCCTTCGTGATTGAGAACGAGGACTTGGTGCGTGCCAATACCATCAACGAACTTCAAGTGCGCTGACTCTATGAAGAAATGTCTTTTTATGATTATCGCGTCGCTTGCCCTTTTCACGGGGCAGGCGCACGCCCAGCGATGCCTGCCGAAAATGCAGGGCATTGAGGTGAAGGCGAACATGGCGGACGGCTTCAAACTTGGTGGCAACGATGGCGGGTACAGTCTTGGTGCAATTCTCTCCACCTATACCAAAGGGGGCAACAAGTGGGTGTTCGGTGGCGAATACCTGCTGAAGAACCAGTCCTACAAGGAGAAGAAGATACCCGTGGCGCAGTTTACGGCGGAGGGTGGCTACTATCTGAAAGTGCTGTCGGACGCAAGGAAGGTGCTCTTTGTCTATGCTGGGGCTTCGGCTCTTGCAGGCTATGAGACGGTGAACTGGGGCGACAAGGTGCTGTACGACGGGGCGATGCTCCACGATAAAGCTTCCTTCATCTATGGCGGTGCGCTGACACTCGATGTGGAGTTTTATGTGGCCGACCGTGTAGCCCTGCTCGCCAACCTTCGGGAACGGTGTCTCTGGGGCAACTCCACAGGGCATTTCCATACGCAGTTCGGCGTGGGCGTGAAGTTCATCATTAACTGATATGGTGTATGGAGATTGACGCATTGAGGCAGATACCGCTGGCCGATTTTCTTGCAAGGCTCGGACACGAGCCGCTGAGGATGAGGGGCAATGAATGGTGGTATGCCGCACCTTACCGCACGGAACGCACTCCCTCGTTTCGTGTGAACGTGGACAAGCAACTTTGGTATGACTTCGGTCTTGGCAAAGGCGGTGACATCTTCACGTTGGCAGGCGAGTTTGTCCGTAGCAGCGACTTCATGGAGCAGGCAAGATTCATAACGGAAGCGGGCTTTGTTCCGCTTCCGCAGATAGAACCTCGTCCTCATAAGACCGTGGAAAAGAAGCCTGTCTTTGAGGAGATGGAGATAAGGCCGTTAAGTCATCGGGCATTGCTCTCGTATGTGGAGGAGCGTGGAATTGCTCCGGCGATTGCCCAACGGCATTGCAAGGAAGTCCATTTCCGGCTCTACGGAAAGCGGTATTTTTCCATCGGTTACGGAAATCGTTGCGGTGGTTTTGAGCTGCGCAACCGCTTTTTCAAGGGGTGCATACCTCCAAAGGACATCACTTCATTCAGACAGGGAAGCAGTAGCTGCCACCTCTACGAGGGCTTTATGGATTGGCTTTCTGCACTGACTCTGGGCATCGGGAATGAGGAGGACAGCCTTGTGCTGAACTCCGTAGCCAATGTGGACAAGGCAATACCTGCCTTGGAGGATTACCAAGAAATAGTCTGCCACCTCGACCATGACGATGCTGGACACAGGACGGTGGAAGTCCTGCGTAAGCGTTTTGGGGAGCGTGTGGCAGACCATTCCGGACTCTATTCGGGCTACAAGGACTTGAACGAGTACCTTGTGGCCAAACAGAAAATCAGTAACCATCAAAACAAAGAATGACAATGAACATCAAGAATATCAAGAACCTGAGAGTGAAACTTATGAGTATGGCAACCGTCCTGTTCGTGGGGCTGATGGGGTGTTTCCTCGCCTCCTGCGACGACGAGCTGGAGATCCAGCAGTCCTATCCGTTCACGGTGGAGACGATGCCCGTTCCCAACAAAGTGACAAAGGGGCAGACGGTGGAGATACGCTGCGAGATGAAGAAGGAGGGCAACTATACCAATGCGCTCTACACCATCCGCTATTTCCAGTTTGAGGGTGAGGGTATGCTGAAAATGGACAACGGTATTACGTTCCTGCCCAACGACCGCTACCTGCTCGAAAATGAGAAGTTCCGCCTGTATTACACATCGGGATGCAGCGAGGCACAGAACTTCATCGTGGTGGTGGAGGACAATTTCGGGAATGCCTACGAGATGGAGTTTGACTTCAACAACCAGAACGCGAAGGACGATACGCTGTCTGTTGTCCCCATCAGTAACTTCAAGCCCTTGTCGTGATGATGCGGATATTCATGGCAATCTGCTGTGCGCTCCTTACGGTCTGCCCTCTGCTTGCACAGGGCGACCGCACAGAGGCGGCAAGGATTTATCGCCTGCCACGGTTTGAGAGGGCGGTGCGCTGCATCAAGTTCTTCGAGGGCTGGCATACCGAAATACATCATCCGTATGTAGCATATGGCCATCAGTTGCAACCGGGAGAAAGGTATTCCGCAAGAACTATGACACGCAAGCAGGGCGAGGCGTTGCTGCGGAAGGATTTGCGGAAGTTCTGTGCCATGTTCCGCAAGTTTGGGAAAGATTCTCTTTTGCTTGCCACACTTGCCTACAATGTCGGACCATATCGGCTCTTGGGAAGCAACAAGATACCCAAAAGCACGCTGATAAGGAAGTTAGAGGCTGGCGACCGCAACATCTATCAGGAGTACATCGCTTTCTGCAACTACAAGGGGAAACGGCACAAGATGCTGCTCAAACGCAGGAAGGCGGAGTTTGCGCTACTGTACGAGCCTTAAAAGAACTGATAAATAATAGTTAGGCGTGCCATTTTGTCATTTGGCACGCTTTTTGCACTTTTTGTAATAAAAGCGTAAAAATATGGATTATTCCCAAAAACTGAGACAAATAAATAATCGATACAATCCAGATTCTTCAGTGCTCGTAGAGCAAAGGATGTTCAGTGGAGAGTCTGCATATGATAAAGATGTGGCAAGGTATGTAATGCGTGCAATGAAGGCGGTTGATGATGAATACACAAAACGTACCAAAGCCGCAGGGGAGGTCGTTAAACAGCATCTGAGAGAATCTCTAACGAATGTATCGTATGAATACCAAGGCTCTGTTATGACAGATACACACATAAGGGGAGCTAGTGATATAGACTTGCTTGTACTATGTGAGAAATTTGTCGGAACAGACATTTTTAAGGTAAGACAAGAATTAGCGAAAACATGGAAATATAATGACTGTCAAATTGGCAGATTGTGTCAGTTCGATAACTCATTTTCTCAATATGAGGGAAATAGTTCTCAGGATATGGCATCCTTGCGGACACAGATTGAAAAGATAATGTCACGTACATATACTATATGTGACACATCAAAGCCAAAGGCTGTGAAAATTACTAATCAAAATCTTCATCGAGATGTAGATATTGTAACATCATCATGGTTTCAATCATTGGATTATGTATTGGATGGAATGCCAGAGAATGAACGTGGCATAAAAATATATAATAAAAGCACTGGACTTTCTGAAGGACCGGATTATCCGTTTCTAAGCATATCAAGAATAAACCAAAGAAGTGCAGATACAAATGGACGTTTGAAAAGAATGATCAGGTTTCTAAAAAATGTTCGTACAGATTCTGAGAAAGATATCCCACTTACAAGTTTTGAAATCAATGCTATCTGCTACTCAATACCAGTACAAGATTACGTACAAAAAGAATTATTACTGTCCG
>NZ_SDIK01000068.1 GCF_008016795.1 Prevotella brunnea | reverse complement strand
GCTGTCATCCGAACTATTGTGTCTCAATGAGTTGGAATGAGGATTTCTATGTTTAGCGGACAGTAATAATTTGGAAGTAGCAAGGTACTTGTTGCGCGTTGCTTTCTTCCGAGTCATTATCCAGCCTTACACCCTGTTCATAGGAAAAACAGTGAGGCACTCTATTGTGCATTACAAGATTCGGGATGGAACAAATTCTATGAAGACGGAGTATCGCTTATGCCTTTACGATTGGCAGAAGAACTGGATAAAGAATCTTTTGAGTCTTACATTGGTATGGATTGCCCACCACCCAACTGGAATGAAGGACTTGACCGAGAACTGACCAAAGACCTGCACCTCATTCATCAGTTTAATCATTTGTTTGAATACACCAATTTTGCCCTGACAGATTTTATCTATTGCCGTGATTTTGAACCGCAAATAGAGATTATGTTAGGATAAAACTTTGCGGTTTGGCACAGCAGCGTAGATTACAACTCAATAAATCGTGGCGCATGGTACAGCTGATACTGATTATCCAAAACAGATCCATTTGAAAAGATGGTCGCTCCCATCTGTGCCATGCCATACGACTCGTGGGCATGTCCGAACAGGTGATATTGTGGTTTTACTTCCACCACTTGGTTACGTAGAGATAGATTGCCCCAATGCCTACCGCTTGATTTATCTAATATCATCAAGGGGGGCTCATGCGTGATAAGTATATCTACATCTGTGGGGATGAGACTTTCTTGATGGTTATAACCTAAGCCAAAGAATTTCACATCGTCAATCTCACAACCTCTGTCTTGCAGAAAATAAACGTTACGGGGCAAATCTTCGATATTCTCGGCATCCCACAAGCAAAGGTCGTGATTGCCCGTAACAAAAAGTTTATTGGGATAAGGAAGTTCGATAAACCAATTCAAGAAATCGAGTACTTCCTGTTCTGTGCCCATGTCCGTAAAGTCGCCGCAATGCACCAAGACGTCAGCTGTGGGCAAATCTGCCAGCAACTGATGTCGGTTGTGGGTATCAGAGATTTGGAGGATTGTCATTTCTACGGTCTTAAGAATGAGTGGTACCATATACTGGCTCTATATCGAAGCCCGCAATATACTCCACATGAGGATTACCGAAGTTATGGCTTATCTGCCATTTAACTTCTACAGAGTCTGGAAGTTGGTCAAAGAAGGAAGCTAATGCGTCCATATCTTCTTTTGCATTGTCTATTTCGTTGCTTTGTAACTCCAGACCAAGCATTAGGATGTGGATATTCTTATGGGGTATGGCATCAATGGACTCCTTTATCGCACCCGCTTTCCCAGTTGCAATAAATGTTGCAGTACGCATGCAGATTTTAAAATCGCCGAAGTCCATACTGATTAGTCCTATAGTCTCAATGAAATGCTTGAAGAACAGCAGATAATGCAGTATGTTCTCTTGTAAGGTACAATAACGAGTGGTAAGAATATTGTAGAATTCCCATCTCTTCTTAAACATCTTGTACTGATGGCTTGCATGCAGGTCAAGAATAAAGATATGTTTAACCATATCTTCATATTGTCTGATAAAGGCATCAATCTCAGCGGCATATACTTCCGCATCATCGGTAAAGACGAAAATTGCAATGCAAGTTTTAGAGCGCAGGTCATCAACGCTCCAATGGGTTATGTCTTTATAAGGCTGGTCTATGCTACTTAAAATTCCGGTGGCCTTGTCACCAAAGCAGTGATAGGCAGAGAAACTCTCTGTGAGACTCTCAAAGTTAAATTGTTGGAGTGATTTTTCCATATCTTTATTTGTAAAGTTCAGCCATCTCTTCTATGCGCTGCTTCATAAGCTGACGAAGGCTGTTGGGGTGAATAACTTCCACATCAGGACCATGTGATAACAGTTCCTGAATAAAGTCGTAGGTAGGTTTGAGATAGTATTCAAATACGGTGCAGTCTTCTGTACTCTCAATCTCCCATTGCGAAGAATGCAATGGAAGCGAACGGAAATACTTTGCCTGGTTGTTATAGACATTGATTTCTATGCGCTCCACCTTTTCCTCTTTCCCTATCACAATACCGTATGCGGTCGCATACATTTCCTCCGCATCAAAGTCCTTGGGCATTTTGAACTTTTGATTGGAAACATGTAAATCCTGTATGCGATCGAGAGCGTATGTGCGCAGTTCCTCATGGGCAGACGGTCGGGCTGTGAGATACCATCGCTGCTTGAACACCTTTACGAAATAAGGCTCAAGGGTAATAACCTGTGCTTCCTCTTTCCAAAAGCTCTGATAATTGATGGTGAGGCATTTCCCTTCGCGCATGGCTTGGATAATCTCTGTGAGATATTCATAGCCAGAGGGAATATGCTCACAGAGAATACGGGCACGCAGGTCTTTGCCTTGCAGGAGCATATTACCCACGGCAAAACTATTGAGCAACCACTCCTGTATTGCAGGGCGGTTTATTTCATTTCGCGACTTGATGAAATAACGTTTGTTCTGCTTGTCATACTCTATATCAATGCCAAACTGCAAGCCTATTTGGTTTCGGTGTTCCCACCATGTCTTGCGGACAATGTCTTTGTCATCATATAGATAACAGTCCCTCCACTGCTCGTTGAGTTCTTCCAACGAAAGTCCATGCCTAGCCTTTGCGAGCGCATCGACTTCCCAGATGTATCTTGCTATCAGATTTGCTGCCATGAAAAACAATTATTGCAGTCCTTGTATCTTGTTGAAGTTTGTGGCAATGTCGTCAAGAATGGCATTGTAGTGATTCCATCTTTCTACATCATTAAGACCATGCCCCGCAACGGTTATTGCGCCAGGGTGATGGGTCTTATACGCTAATGGAACTTCTTCCAATTCCAGTTTAACCACGTCATCCATAGAGATACTACCAACAGATGAAGTGGACTGGATATGAAAGTTCTCATGGATATACCTATCATACGGCTCGCCAAACCCTGTGAGGAATATAACAACATCAGGCTTGAGCAATTCTATCTCTTGTGGAATGACATGGAAATAGTCTAACTCGCATTGATGAATTTTCGGATCATCCACCTTGCGGCTTCTTCCTTCCATTATTGAGAGTTTTGAGATTTCATTCCACAGGAAAGCGGGTCTCTTTCTTGGATATGCCTTCTTTAAACGTTCATTTATCCCATCCATCAAACCATTGAAACCGGTGCGAAAGAATGGGCTTTTCGATAGTTTGCTATTACCGTCAGTTAGGAAAAATGTATCACGATAGTTTTCTGAATAGAAAACCTCATAGGCTTCTACCAAATCATCCGAACCGAGTTTAGCCCCATCCTTAAGTTTAGGCCACCCCCATTCGTGAACTTCCTTGCCGAATACCATAACTTTCAGATCGGCTTGTGTGTACCATGTTTCATCTCCTACGGACACTTTGCCTTCTTTTTCCCGATTAAGTCCTAAAAGGAATGGTGGCTGTACTTTGTCTATTAGTCCGTCACTCTTCAAATGTGCAATCAACTCATTAAAATGTGGTTGATACATATTGCTTAGTTGCTCATTTAACCTCATAATATAGTTATTTTAGGTTTAACATTACAAATATAGGTAATTATTTGTTACCAACCTTTATTTTGCTTGATTATTTCCCCAGTAAATACTTAAAGGGTCATCACTCAATCCATAATTCTCCATTTCGTCTTTATTCTCCGTCATCGCCAGTAAGCTCATTGCTGCAAAATAGGCATTGGTACGAGAAGGATATATCATGAATGGTTGACGGTTGGCTGCATCTTTCAATGGGGTACCCAGTGTGATGCTCCACGAATAATTCCAGATATAAGTCTCTTCTTCGCAATCTTCATATTCGATAAGTCTTCCGTTCTTCTCACGCTTCCAACGGCATATATAGAGGTAATCTTCCAAAGATTCAAGATAACTATTGGGGTACGGACAATGTTTAGGAATCTTTGTACATAAGATTTTATACATCTTATAAAGCCTTCTGAAATACTCCTTATTGAAAGCCCTATCCTCCTCTTCAACTAAAATGGCTTTCCTTACTTCCGTCCAATTGCTGCTTCGCAGATAGTAGAACACAGTTGGATGTACGGTTTCCATTCTCTTTATATCAATGGTTGGAACAATTTTGCCCATGTTCAACCTTACGTTTTCTTCAAGCTGCGTCTTCTTTGGCAAGTCTGTCCAGCCGTCCATAGCAAGATAGCGCAGCGGGAGGTATTTTTCCGTAACCAGTCGCAAAGAAGGATTCTCGGATATATCAAGAGCTACGAGTCGGTGCATACCACGAATATTCAATCTTTTCGTTTTCGTATTCCTGATATTCAAGTATTTCAGACCGCAAAGCCCTTTTGGACTGATGCTTGCCCATTGGTTCGTGCAGTGCAGATACTCCAATCCCTTGCATGCTTCGAGGTTCATTTTTGTAACGGAGAAAGCAGTCTCTATTTCAATCCCCGTGATGACATTCTCCTCGTCTGAACTTATTGCAATCTCATGTTTGCCGAACTTGCTGTATTGATGATCCAGTTGGTTCCAACCATTCACTTTCCATTTGATGACTTCCGTATTGGCATTGTGCCCGTTATCCCACACGATAGTAAGTGTAGCGTTCATCAGCACTTTTAATCGTAACGAAAATTTCCCACTACAATTCATTGTAATAGTTATTTTGTCGTTCCCTTCGGGATTCATGCGTTTTTTCAAGTTGCGATAGGAAATTTCCAGACGATGTGGAAGCAAAGATTTGGCTTCATCTTCCTTTCTATAGTTTCTTTCCCACGAAGTAGGACTAAGCACTTTCCAATCAAGTACCTTGCGATACCATTCCATGGCTTTTCCATAGTCTCCCATCTTCTCACAGACTCGCCCAGCCTTATAGCCTGCCTCCATCGTAAATCGCTCGTAACAATAGTTATACCAGCTAAGAGCCTGTGCAAGATTAGGAGCTGTACCCAGCCCATATTCATATAACTCTGCAAGCAAGAGGGCTGCTTTTAGATCACCAGGGCTTATAACTGGTTGTGTCATATCTATATGAATAAGGAGAGAATCTTAAAAGCCTCTTTATGCTTTCCACTCCTTATATATTGAGAAGCACGGAGAGTTGCTATATTCAAATCTTTTTTAGTGAAAATACGATAGTGCGCAATTTCATCAAGCAAGGGACTGTTGTATATACTAAGATAGTGGTAGAACATAGTACTAATATACAACTGCTTGCTCAAAGTCTCTGATTCCTGCTTATAGTTAAGTGTGCCACGGTCTGGGCGAATTTTACCAGAATAATCCGTATCTATCAGATTCTTGAACCACCCATAATTCATCATCTTCTGAAAACTCTTCCCCTTGAACTTGCCGCAGACAACATTGGGAAGGCTCTCTTGTATAGTTATGTCTAATAATATATCTGACGCTCTATCAAAACCAAGTTGAATAAGTTCCTCCATAGCCTTGTATATCTTCTCCTTATCGGTCATACTACACTCCGGCTTCATGCAATGCTGCCTTATTGAATGACCAAGGCGATTGGTTTGATTACTTTTCGCAAAATACGAGCATGATAAATCGTCTTTCTCACCCATAACATTCATAGCATGATCCTTGTACTTCGCTAATGCGTCATCTAAATCAGCAATGTCTTCATAAGGAGTGCATAATATCCTTTTCATTAATTTCGTATCTACCATCTTTCCTATGTTTTTTGCAAAGATAGTCGTCAGGTGGGCAAAATTGTGTAACACTTAAATAGGGAGTTTATTCTTTTCTTTAATTCTTGCATATTTGAATCAGAAATGTCTATAATGCTCTTTCAAAATTTCCTCCAAATCTGAAGCCTTATAGAGTATCTTCCCTGCGAACTGTGTGTAGGGAATAATCCCCCTGTCGCGATAGTCCTGCAAGGTGCGCTTGCTGATGTTGAGCAACCTGCACACGTCACCGTTGTGCAACCAATTGGTGTGCCTGCTCTGTTCACCTAAAGCCTTGTGGCAGGTCTCGGCAAGGCTGAGTATCTCATTCCTCAACTTTGCCCAATTTGAATCCGTAATAATAAAATATCGGCGTAATGGACATTTGGTAGGCTGAAAAGCTCCAGATGTCCTTTATTTATTACCTTTGTGCCATTTGAAAACCTATGAATAAAAAACATGTGTATTCTGTGGCAGCTCAAATGTTAAAAAGAACGGTCATCGTCGGGGGCTGCAAATGTATTTTTGCGGTGATTGCAAGAAGCAATTTCAAGGCGGTCGCCGCATTGACAGTACAACATTATGGCAAAGCTATCTGACAGAGAAACGAACCGTCAAAGAACTATCAGTTATGCATAAATGTTCGGAGAGAACAATACGCAGGAAACTGAAGTTGGTAGCAGAGAGTTTTACCCCTTCCTTTCCTAAGGAAGCAACTGTCATAATTGATACAACATATTTCTCCAGAACATTTGGTGTAATGTTATTCCAAGATGCAACTTCGAGAAAGCTCCTTTATCGCAAATTTGTTAAAAATGAAACCAACAAGGAGTATCTCTCAGGACTTGAAGATATAAAAGATAGAGGAACAAAGATAGTGGCGGTAGTCTGTGATGGACACACAGGGCTTTTACAGGCTATAACCTCCTGCCCGGTACAAATGTGCCAGTTTCATCAATTGCAAATCATCAGAAGGCTTCTGACAAATAGCCCTCATTTGCCTGCAAGCATAGAGTTGCTGGCATTGGCAAGGAAGATGTTTACCATCGGAAAGGAGCAGTTCTTAATGGAATTTGGTAAATGATGTGCCTAGTGGGAGGATTTTCTGAATGAAAGAACGACTCTTATTTCAGGCAAGACCACTTATACACACAGACGACTTAGGACTGCCAAGAGGTCTTTAAGAACACATCTCAAGTGGCTCTTTACATATGAAGAACATACGGAGGTAAACATACCGAATACAACCAATATGTTGGAAGGCTACAACTCACAACTTAAAAGAGCTTTACTGAACCATAACGGATTAAGCGATACCAACAAAAAGAAGTTTATTGATGAATTTCTGAATATAACAAAGTAGGCTGGAAATTGCCAGCCTACCATTTGTCCATTACAAACATCTGGAGCTTTTTCAGCCTACCAAATGTCCATTACGCCCATATTTGGAAGGTCGTTGAAAACGAGCCTCCCTATATGGGAGAAATTCAATAATGTCCTAATTATTCTTCATACATCCATCCAATGCTTACCTTTCACTTTCCAAAAGCTTATCTTTTACACTGCAAAAGGTCATGAATCGGGATGCAAAAGCTAAGCTTTTAAATCGCAATTAGTATCATACTGATTATCAATAGATTACGAATTGTTTCTTCGGGGTGGTTTTTGTAATATAATTTTTCAGTGTTTTGATAAAAGGACTAATATGTGTTAATTAAAATATAGCACTTTTGCAACATTCTATAAATCAATTATATTTGCTACGCGAGTTCGGGATAAGAAAAATTCTTAAAAAGTTGGTAATAGGCTGACCATATACATTCACGGCATCGATCAATACATAATTTCATCATGAACTTGTGTTCTGCTCTTACAGCCTATTGTTTCTTTGACAATAAGCCGGAGGCACTGCCGGTACACGTAGAGAAATCAAGGCAATTGGAACTTTTCTAAAGATTTTCTTATCCCGAACTCGCGTACTTTTTGGTAAAAACGATAGTACTTTTTTTGGAGGTCAGTCGTAAAACCCGGTTGCATCCCCTCTCATGCAAATAAATTCATGGATATTTGTTATCTTTGCATCATGAATGGCGAGCAATTGTTGCGTTGTGTCTTTCCGGAAATACTCGCAGATTATTTTGATGAGACAGCTATCCGGGAGATCATTTCCCGGATAGACTTCCGGTTGGATGAGCGCAACTTTATTTATGAACTTTTTCTTATCCCGAACCGGGGTCGTTTATGCCGGTTTTTGTATCTTTGCATGGTAAAAATCTTGCAAATCAACAATACATAATTCTCCATCCAATGTACAAACTTACCAATCTGATAAACCGGATGAGCACAGAGGGAAATTATTGGAAAATTATTTTCTTCGCACATAATCTACGAAAACGTATGGCGGATTGTTTTCTGTTTCAGGGTGCTCTTCTTGCTTTTCTATCTCCCATGATCCATCATTATATTCAGGAAAGAATACGTCGGCATGATCCGGAATGGCATTAATTTCGGTTAAATAGAGTCGGTCTGCGATTGCCAGCCCTTCTTTATACACACTTGCGCCTCCTATAATAAAAGCTTGTTCACCATTATTTATATGCTTTAAAGCCTCATCGAGCGATTCATATACATCACAACCGGGAAAATTTTTCCGACTTCTGCTAAGCACTATGTTTCGTCTATGGGGCAACGCTCCCTTTGGAAGCGATTCAAAAGTACGACGTCCCATGATTACGGTGTTTCCCGTTGTGAGTTGCTTAAATCTACGCAAGTCTTCTCTGATAAAGTAAACCATATCGTTGTGGTAGCCTATGGCGCGATTCTTCGCTACGGCAGCTATAATGTTTATTTGCATTGCAGGATTTTTGATTAGAAAAAATAATTGAAAAAAGTTTTTATACGGAAACTTCTGCTGAGATATGGGGATAGGGGTGATAATCCGTCAATTCAAAGTCCTCATATTTGAAGTCAAATATGCTTTTTACATCGGGGTTGATGCGCATTTTGGGAAGTGGTCGGGGTTGGCGCATCAGTTGCAGTTTTGCCTGTTCCAAATGGTTCAGATACAGATGTGTGTCGCCCGTCGTATGGATAAACTCGCCTGCTTTCAGTCCCGTTACCTGAGCCATCATCGCCAACAATAAGGCATAAGACGCGATATTAAATGGAATTCCCAAAAAGGTGTCTGCTGAACGTTGATAAAGTTGAAGCGAGAGTCTTCCGTTTGCGACATAAAATTGAAAAAG
This sequence comes from Prevotella brunnea, assembly GCF_008016795.1. Classification (GTDB taxonomy): domain Bacteria; phylum Bacteroidota; class Bacteroidia; order Bacteroidales; family Bacteroidaceae; genus Prevotella; species Prevotella brunnea. The sequence continues at coordinate 6,987 of NZ_SDIK01000068.1, read as the reverse complement.
ACAATGGCACGGAGGGAGTGCCATCCGATCAACTTCAGCCGGATTCCAAGCCGTAACGAGCATTCGTCTTGAACTTGGATTGTGCCTGATGGCATACTCCACATTTTTAATTTGGTCTATCGTTCCACCTTTATCATCCGACCATGAACGCCACTGATGCCCATAAACCGGTCCCAAGTCACCATTTTCGTCAGCCCATTCGTTCCAAATTTTTACTCCATGTTCTTGCAAATATCTAACATTGGTATCACCTCTCAAGAACCAAAGCAGTTCATATATGATACTTTTTAGGTGCAATTTCTTGGTTGTCAGCAGTGGAAAGCCTTCGTTTAGGTCGAAACGCATCTGATTACCAAAGACCGAGAGCGTCCCCGTTCCGGTGCGATCGTCTTTCTGAACACCTTCGGTCATGATGCGATTGAGAAGATTTAAATATTGTTTCATGATTTATATTGAGAATTAAAGAGAAATGTCAATTATGTTGGGCTCATCCGGGATATGACCGCTCTTAATGCGCCATTCATGCGGATAAAGGTTATTGGCACGATTGCCAAGATTTTTGGCAAAGCCGATGGCATGACCTTTATAAGTAAGAGTTACAATCCCCCGTACCACATCTTGCGGAAGCACAATGGCTTCGCGCCGAAGGTAGCTGACAGCGGTAGTATAATCCACGTCCACAACGGGAAACATATTCTTATCTGTGGCGATGGATAGCGCACTACTGTGATCGGGTATTATCATATTCCCTTTTTCTACACCATCTTTCGCACCACATGAAAGTACTTTCAACTTCTTCTTCGCATAAGGTATCAAGTCTTCTGCTGAAATCGCCCATCGGTGATCTTTTCTTTCGCACTCACCTTTCTTTCTTATCACAGCCATAAACAGCCCCTCTCCCTTTGAAATACCGGGAATAAACCTATAAATGGGGAAATCATGTGTGCCGGTTGCTTGTGGGTCAAGGAGCGACCCGGTAACTTCCCAATCACTTTCCACCGGAATGTCAATGAGACGTGCATCGTATTCATTGAGAATCCAAGCGATATTTTCTTCATTTTCGTGCGCGTTGAAAGTACAGGTGGAAAACACGAGTATGCCTCCGGGTGTCAGGTTATCCCATATATCCGCTATGATTTCACGCTGAAGTCTCGCACAATGTTCCACATTTCTCAAGTTCCATTCTTCAACAGCTTTCGGATCTTTACGAAACATCCCCTCGCCGGAACATGGAACATCAGCGAGGATTACATCGAAAGTCAGTTTTGTTTTTTTGTAATCTCGCGGATAGTTGTTAGTCACCACTACATCCGGATGGCCAAACTTCTGTATATTCTCTGCGAGTATTTGCGCGCGTTTGCCCAACGGTTCGTTGGAGAACAACACACTGCCTTCCGGAATTACCGCACGGGCACAAGTGGATTTTCCACCGGGTGCAGCACAAAGATCGAGCATGGTAACAGGATGCTTGACAAGATGTCTAAGTACATGGGCAAGAAACATGGATGAGGCTTCTTGTACGTAATAAGTCCCCGCATGAAACATCGGATCGAATGTGAAGTTGGGGCGTTTGTCCAAATAAAATCCTTCCTTGCACCACGGAATTTGTTGCGGGTCATATGAAGCCGATACACGTTCATTTGCTCCAAGCTTAAAGGGGTTGAGTCGAATACTTACCGGAGCTTCTTGTTCCAAACTTTGCAGAAAGAGTTGGTAACGAGTGTCGCCGAACAATCTTCGGGTGTAGTTTTCAAAATCCTTAGGTAGGTTCATCTTATTCGTACTGGTTTATGACCGCAAGGCAATTTACTCTATATCAAAATAAACACTTTCATCATCATCCAACGTCTCTTTCTTTCGAGGTTTGGGCGAAGTTTTCAATTTGCCATTCTCATCAAACATACCGTATGTGGTTCGTAACACTTTGAATTCGGTACGACGATTGAGTTGGTTGGCAACTTCCTGTTTATCTTTATCAAGCTTCTTGATAAATTCTTCGGTCAGCACATCGTTTTCTTTCAACCATAGATACTTCTCTGTGGTCTTGCGACGGACAACTCTTGGCTTATCTTCACCATATCCGACAGGCGACAATCGGTCTTTGGCAATGCCGTGTTCCGTCAAATAAGCCACAACTGCATCGGCGCGTCGCTGTGAGAGTAGCTTGTTGTATTCATCAGAACCTTTGTAATCGGTATGGGCTGACAACTCAATGGTGACGTTTGGATTCTCATTGAGCAGGTTAATAAGAGTATTCAGAGCTACTTTTGACTCCGGACGCAGCGTTGCCTTATCGAAATCGTAAAATATATTATCAATGAGCACCGGTACTTTTATGTTTGCCAATGGAAATTGTAACACATATTCTTTTGATTCCTCAACCGGTTCTACTTTCAACTCTTCCTTATGATTGAGAAAGCCTTGACATGTGGCAAGGATGATATAATTCACTCCGGGACGAATTTCCTGTTCAAACGAGCCATCTCCCTTTACGGAGAGTTTAATATTTGTACCATCATCGCCCACCATAAATACTTGAGCTGCAGGTAATTCGTAACCATCCATCTCATATACCCAACCCTTAACAGTTTGTATCACTTCCGGAAGTTCAAAACTATAAATATGATCCCAGCCACGGGCATCGCCTCGATTAGAAGAGAAAAAACCACGATTATGCAAACCTTCAAAAGTCATCCCAAAGTCGTCACCTTGCGAGTTTAGAGGGTATCCCGGATGTTCAAGATGGTAACGATGGTCTGTTCCCACTTTGGCAATGAATATATCCAACCCACCTAATCCTCCGTGCCCATTGGATGAGAAATATAAATCTCCATTGGGACGAAAAGTGGGAAACATCTCATCACTGGGAGTGTTGATAGGTTCGCCCAAGTTCTCCACTCCCCCCGTAGTGCCGCCCATCAAACGTACTCTCCAAATATCCAATCCACCTTTTCCTCCGGGCATATCACTAACAAAATAGAGCCATTTTCCATCCGGCGAGAGAGCCGGATGAGCAAAACTTGATAACGTGTCGCGACTGATTTCCAGCTTTGTGGCTTTCCCCCAAGTGGCATCCGACCTACTACTAACGGCAATTTGAGCATAACGAGGATAAGTCGCATCTGTGAGGCACTGGGTAATGTACATCTCCCTACCATCTACGGAAAAAGCAGGCGTCCCCTCATCGGCTTCAGTGTTCAGCCCGCTCTCAATAGATTGCGGTTGCGTCCATTTTCCTTTATCGTCTTTCTCGCTGAAGAAAATATCGCCCGGTTTAACACCTGTAATCCCACTTAGCTCATCACCCTGCGCGGTATTACGCGTTGATGTGAAATAAAGTTTTTCATGCTGGTCGCCATAGAACATGGGAGAATAGTCTTGCCGACGCGAATTGAAGATAGTCATCTTTTTCACTTGATAATAAGAGCCATGTTCCTTGACGCTCGGTGCTGCATTGGCAGCATTTTTCCCAATGGCAGCTTTCGCGTTATCCGGCATAGAATCCAATACTAGTTGATATTCTTTCGCCGCATCAGCATAAGAACCGGTTTTCATTAGATTCTCCGCCAATTTCAAATGCGTGTCCGGATTGTCTTGCTTATACCTTGTAACATTCCTATAAGCCGCAATCGCTCGTTGCGAGGAACTTATTCTATCGTAACAATATGCCATTTTCTTTGCTAATTGTCCGCGTTGTTCCCTGTCTTTTGCGGGCGTGCGCTGATAAGCACGCTTAAATTGACTTGCTGCATCATAATACTCGCCCACAGAAAGGAATTTCTCTCCTTTCTTGATGTTACGGTCTATGCCACAACCACAGATGAAAACAACAATAAGAAATAAACATACTGTTCCCATAGTCTGCTTGATGGTTATGCCATGGAATGCCGTATGAATGTATGTTGATATAGGTTGGCTCATACTTTTATTAACGCAAGCAAAACTTGAATATTGCAACAACTATCATGCGATACATAGAGTTCTGAAGATTTATACTCCTATTTTTCGGTTGGAATTGTCTGACAGAACATCATTCACAATATTTGTGATCTGTTCTTTTAACTCATTGATGAACCGTCCCGCATCATATTTCCTATGTTCTATGTCGCGTAGTTTCTTTTCCCAAATACCGGTTAGTTCGGCAGAGGTAAGCAATTTCTCATGAATGGTATCTATGAGTGCAATTCCCGTTGCTGTTGCCTCCAGGTTTTTCTTCTGCCGCCGAATGTAATGACGCTTAAAGAGAGTCTCAATGATTCCGGCTCGCGAGGAAGGACGCCCAATTCCATTTTCTTTTAACGCCATGCGCAATGCTTCGTCTTCCACCGTTTGTCCTGCTGTTTCCATTGCCCTAAGCAATGAAGCCTCTGTGTAATGTCTCGGCGGTTGGGTTTTCTTTTCCGTCAATGTAGGTTTGTGGGTACCTGTCTCGCCTTTTATGAAAGTAGGTAATATCACTTCACCCTTTTCTCCTCGCTTCTTATCGGGGAGAGCATTTTGTTCAGCTATCAATGGCATCGTACCTGTCTCGCCATTGGATGGTTTCTCATCCTCGTCTCCATTTATTCCATACACAACACGCCAACCGTAATCCAGAATTTCCTTTCCGGTAGCTTTGAATTCTATTTTATCAACCTCTCCCAAAACAGTCGTTGTGGAAAACCTACAATCGGGATAAAACACCGAGATAAAACGGCGGACAATGAGGTCGAACACGTTTCGCTCGGCATCGGTTAATCCCTTTGGCACAACACCCGTAGGAATGATGGCATGGTGATCGGTTACTTTTGAAGAATCGAACACTCGCTTCGACTTTGAAAGCTGTTTCTCTGCAAGTTTTTTCACGAGTTCGCCATAAGGCTTCGCACCGGCAAATGTGATTTGATAGATTCCATTCATTATCTGCGGACATTGATTGTACACGTCATCAGTAAGGAATTGAGTATCAACGCGCGGATAAGTGGTGAATTTTCGTTCGTATAAACTTTGGATAGTGTTGAGCGTCATCTCGGCAGAATACCCGAATTTGCGATTACAATCCACCTGAAGTGAAGTCAAATCGTATAGTTGTTTCGGCTGTTCCGTTCCTTTCTTTTTCATCACGCTCATAATGACAAAGGGCTTTCCGTCTATTTTTGAAAAGGCTTCAAAACCTTTATCTTTCGTTGTAAACCTCCCTTTTGTCGCCGTAAATTGTGTATTGCGGTATATAGTTGCCAACACCCAATAAGGTTCCGGTTTGAAATTATCAATCTCCTTCTGTCGTTTTACAATCAGTGCCAAGGTAGGAGTTTGTACGCGTCCGATTGAAAGTACTTGGGCATTTCGTCCAAAGCCATTATTTCCATATTTCAATGTGTACAAGCGAGTGGCATTCATTCCTAAAAGCCAATCACCGATGGCGCGCGAAAGTCCGGCAAGATAAAGAAGTTCATAGTATTTTTGGTCTTTCAGGTTTGCAAATCCTTGTTTTATTGCTTCATCTGTCATGGAAGATATCCATAAACGCTTAACCGGACAGTTCACTTTCGCTTTCTGCATGACCCATCGCTGTATCAGCTCACCTTCCTGACCGGCATCACCACAATTAATAATTTCATCCGCGTTTCGATATAGTTTCTCTATAACAGCAAACTGCCTTTTCACTCCTTCATCCTCAATCAGTTTTATTCCAAACCGATGAGGAATCATGGGAAGCGCGGCAAGACTCCAATATTTCCAATTCGGAAAGTAATCATTGGGTTCTTTCAGCTCACAAAGATGTCCGAAGGTCCAAGTTACTTGATAGCCATTGCCTTCCATATAGCCTTCCTTTGAGCTTACGGCTCCCAAGATTCTCGCGATGTCTCGTGCCACACTCGGTTTTTCCGCAATGCAAACTTTCATTTCTATTTCTTGTTATGATTGGATAGGTCTTGCAAAGTTAGCGATTTTTTCTCTTTTTCGCAAACGGATGTTTCTATTTCCATATCTTTACGCGATTTAGATTTTATCACCAGCCACACCCCGATAAACACCAAAATGACGGCAGACCCTTGATAAAGCGTAAAGACAGCAATGCCCGTAAAAACAGAAACCAAGACCGCAACAATAGGTTGAACGTAATTGTAAACGCCTACTATCGTTGGACGAAGACAGTGTTGTCCCAACATCATCAACAGATAGCTGACGAAAGTCCCAAAGAAAACAATATAAAACGTCTCCATCCACGTCTTACTCGAGATAAGTGCAAAATCGTGAGCCAACAAATCATCCATTGCGAAAGGCAGCACATAAAGTGAAGCCCAAAGAAACATCCAACGATTTATCGTGAATACCGAATAACGTTTGATTAATCTATTAAATAAGGAGAGATAGAGTGCAAAACTCAGTTGAGCCCCTAACACCATAAGATCGCCACGCACATCACCCACCTTGGCATCAATGGCATTCATGCTCGTCAAAATCAGGATTACGGCTCCCGTGCAACCCATTATAACCCCTCCGGCTTTTTTCCATGTAATGGGCTCACGCAAGATGAAAAAAGCCAAAATCATGGCAAAAATCGGCATACTCGTTGTTATGACGCTGGCATTGATGGGAGATGTATAACTCAAGCCTATCGTAAAAAGACATTGATTGCAGGTTACGCCAAACAGTGCCGCAGCGGCGAAAAGAAAAATATCTTTTATTGGAACTCGCTCATACTTAACAAACAACAAACTTATCCAAAATAACATCGCGGCTCCGGATACCCGAAATGCCACCATCTCCAAACCACTGATACCATTTGTCATGGCATCTTTACCTATGGGGGACATCAAGCCCCAAATCACTTCGGCACCCAGCATCGACAAGTGAGCCTTTAATATAGCATTCATAACCTTTTGCTTTTCTTCTTTCAACTTTTGCCTGCAAAGGTACATAAATATACGCGAGTTCGGGATAAGAAAAGCACTTAAAAAGTTGGTAATCTCGCTTATTATTTGTACCTTTATAGGTGAAAAT
>NZ_SDIK01000067.1 GCF_008016795.1 Prevotella brunnea | reverse complement strand
AAATAAGGTGAAGAATGAAGGGGGGGGAAAGAAAGAGGAAAAGGGAAGGGAAAAAAAGGAAGAAAAAGGGAGGAGGGGAAGAGGAAGAAAGGGAAAAAGCGCTTTCGGTCGTGTGACGAAGGCATACTATCCAACAACAGAGGCAGTGGGAAAAAAGAAAAAGGGAAAAAAGGAGGGGGAGAAAGGGGAGAAAAAAGGAAAAAAAGAAAAAGAAAATGACCGTGCCATGAAAGTAACGCTTCCTGATAATACCGAGACCAAGACCGAATACTCTACCGATGCGGGCAGCAACACTCTCAAGACACTCGTTACCGACGCTCTCGGCGGTAAGCAGGCTACCTACACCGACGGTAGCGGCAAGACCGTGAAGACCGAGCAACTCAGCGGACCTGACGGAACGATTACCACTTCTTTCGAGTATGATGGTATCGACCGATTGGTCAAGGTAACAGACACCGAGGGCAACGTAACGACATCCGTCTATGATATGGGCGACCGTCGCACAGAGGTAAATCACCCTGCCAGCGGTATCACCACCTTTACCTACGATGCTTTGGGTAATGTGCTCACCAAACAGACAGCCAATCTCAAAAAGGAGGGCAAGACCATCAATTACGAGTACGATTACGGTCGTCTGACAGCGATTAACTATCCCGACCATCCGGAAAACAACGTGAAGTACCATTACGGTGGTATCAACTCTTCTTACAACCGTATCGGCAGACTGATGCTTCGTGAGGACGGCAGTGGCGCGATCGAGTATTACTACGGCAAGATGGGTGAGGTGGCCAAGACCGTGCGCACGCTGATTGTGCCCAATCAGGCAGTGGCAACCTACGTCACACAGTGGAAATATGATAGCCATAATCGCCTATTGGAAATGATCTATCCCGATGAGGAGAAAGTAACCTACGGTTACAACCTCGGTGGGCAGGTAGACCATGTGCGTGGTTACAAGTCCTATGGCTACGACTATGTGAACAAGATAGGCTATGACAAGTTCGAGCAGCGCACCTACCTGAAGTATTGCAACGGAGCGGAAACCTTCTACAGCTATGCCCCTGCACGCAGACGATTGCAGAACCTCGTGGTGAATGCCAAGGCAGGTACTATTATGGACAATGCCTACAGCTACGACGCAGTAAGCAACGTGCTTGGTATTAAGAACAATGCTCCACTCCCACAGAGTGGCAAGGCGGGCGGTCAGATGAGCCATACCTATGGCTATGATGCCCTGTACCGTCTGGCAAGTGCCAATGGCAGCTATAAGGGTGCCGACGGCAAGACGGCTTCCTACACCCTTGCCATGAGCTATGACAACATGCACCGCATCACGAGCAAGAAGCAGCACCTCTCGCAGAGCGGCGTACAGTTCGATGGCACGCTCAACGCGGGCTATGACCTCACCTATACCTACGGGAACAGTGAGGGAAAGAAGTTCCAGCTTGACAACGTGCGTGATCTGAACTACCGCACGGAGGAGACTCCTACCGACAGTGCGACCATTAACAACGGTCACAAGTACGAGTACGATGCCAACGGCAACCTTGTCTATATCAATACCTCTCGTGTGAAGAGGGACGGCAAGGAAGACGACAAGGCCAGTGAGCAGAAGTACAAGTGGGATGAGGAGAACCGCTTATTAGCAGCCGACGAGAATGGTTTTGTGAGCAACTATTGGTATGATGCCGACGGCGAGCGAACGGTGAAGACCTCAGGCGAGAACGAAGCCATCTATGTGAACTCTGAGTTCTCTGGAGGCAATACTGGTACGGCAAGGTTCAGTCTCTATGTTAGCCCATACTTGGTTGCAGGGCAAGGCGGCAAGTACACCAAGCACATCTATATCGGTAGTCAGCGTATCGTCAGCAAGCTTGGCGACTTGGCATCTTATGGCGCAGACCCAAGACGAATACCGTATGCAGGCAATGAAGCTGATGGTCTTACCATTAACTACAAGGATAAGTACAACCAGCAGTTACAATCCATTAAAGACAATTACAAAACGTTTGACTTGCCTTATTCTGGTAAGGACAATGACGATTATGTAAACGGTCAGGGCTTCTGTTGCAATGATGCTACGCCGGAGGCGGAACAGGCTCGTGCAATGGCACGCACAAGGTCTGCAAATGGTAACTTCAAACCAAATGAAGATTACGAAAAGATGCAGTTCTACTACCATCCCGACCATTTGGGTAGCAGTAGCTACATCACCAACCTTGATGGCGAAGTTTCGCAGCACATCGAGTATGTGCCGTTCGGTGAGGTGTTCATTGAAGAACGCAACAACACATGGAATACCCCTTACCTCTTCAACGCAAAAGAATTTGATGAGGAAACAGGTATGTACTACTATGGTGCGAGATACTATGAGCCGAGGTTGAGTTTGTGGATGAGTGCGGATCCGCTTGCTGAGGAATATATTGACATAAGTGCATACACTTATTGTCATAATAATCCAATAAATCTATTTGATCCTGATGGTCAAGGAGATTATTATACAGATGCTGGTAAATGGCTTGGTAGTGATGGGAAACAGGATAATATGGCATATACAGCAACTGGTGTACGTAAAGAAAAAAACAAGAATGGCTCTCTAGTGAATGTATTCGAACACCCTGTTAAATTGTCTATTGGTCAGAAAGAGCTTAATACTTTGGCATCAACTGTATATGCAGAAAGTTCTATAGGGTATGGTATATTTAGCAAAGAAGAAATGTTTGCAATAGCTTCTGTTCATGTGAACAAGAATAAAGTAGCGTATGGTAAAGACTCTCCGAGTGCAAAAGCATTTAGAAGAACAACGTTAAGCAAACAAACAAATGCAATGCAAACAGCCAATGCCGCTGTTATAAATGCATTTACACCAGGTTCTATAGATTATAGCAATGGAGCAGATCAATGGGATGGTGCAGAACAAGCAATGATTCCTAAGGAGTTTCAGAATAAGCCATCAAATGGTACTTTTATGTATAAAATGAACGTCATGGGGTGGAGTATGCGTGATAAGGAGTATGCATCGTGGAAAAATGCTGTAAATAAAAAATTTGGTAATGGATCATTTAATGTTCCGCAGAAAAAAACTGCAGGATACAATTATGGAGGTATGAAGAATAAGGGAAGAATTAGGCTTACTTCCACTGCACAATATGGATTAACTATTTTTTGGAGGACTATAAAATGATTTTATTTTCAAATTTATGGCTTCGAAGAGCGTTTTTTTGCATTTTACTTTGTTCTTGTCTGCTAGATAATAAAGCTCAAAATGTCTGGAAACTTTATTACAATACAAAAGAAGTCCAGATTAGGAGTTATACATCTAAAGGACAGTTGAGACATCTTGTGCAAAGCGATGACGATGGGAATAAGGTCGATTCTGTAATTTATAAAAAGAATATTTATGTTTATTCTTTTGCAAAAACAAAAGTGTACAAGAACTCTAATTTTCGTGTCATAAATTTCTATTCTAAATTTAAACTGCATAAGGAGACTTTTTTGTCTCCTTATGTTAAACATGCATTCCTATTAGAGGAGTATATTTCTGATTTGCAAAACATTTATGAATCCATTCTTCCGAATGGTGATGAAGTTTCAAATCATATATCGATTTCTATAAACAAAAATAGCACCCATGTAACATTTCGTAATCTGAATTGTCGTTTCAATGTTTTATTTAGTCCTGTAATATTACAATCTTATTTGTCCTACAATACAATAAAAGACATAAAGCTATATATTAAATTCGGAAGGCTCTCAAAAATAAGTTATATTTTGGAAGGGAATATTCTCAATATCTTTTTTAATTATAAACATAATTCAATTAAGATAGTAATAGAATCATTATCATCCTATGATGATAGAAAAGATGAATATATTTATGAATGGAAAAGAGATACGTAGGGTCTTGCTAATTAAATATAACTCGTTAATCATTAATTATTTATACTTCTTAATGTTTGGTTAATTTGTAAAAAATGATTACCTTTGGATGTTAAAAACAACAAGAAGCAAGATGAAGTACTACTCTCAATATCGTAATCATGATTTGTTTGATCTTCAGGAGCTACTCTCACGATTTTGCAAGTCCAATCGCTGGGTTAAACTTGGCGACAACCTGTCCTGGGATAATATCGTGCGGGAATACAACAAGCGTTTGCAGTATCGCCACGCAGGAGCGGACAACAAGACGGCATCTTATAGCCTTGCAATGGGCTACGACAATATGCACCGCATAACAAGTAAGAAGCAACACCTCTCACAGACGGGCGTACAGTTTGGTGGCACGCTCCACGCAGGCTATGAACTCGCCTACACCTATGGTAGCGCAGAGGGTAAGAAGTTCCAACTCGACAATGTTCGTGATATCAACTACCGCACGGAAGAAACTCCTACGGACAGCACGAACATCAACAACGGACACAAATACACTTACGACCTCAACGGAAACCTTGTCTATATCAATACTTCACGTGTAAAGAAAGACGGCAAGGAAGATGAAAAGGCAACCGAGCAGAAGTACCGTTGGGACGAGGAGAACAGACTCTTGGCAGCTGATGAAAACGGCTTTGTGAGCAACTATTGGTATGATGCCGATGGCGAGCGCACGGTAAAGACATCAGGCGAGAATGAAGCTATTTATGTGAACTCCGAGTTCTCGGGAGGCTACACCGGTACGGCTCGCTTCTCGCTCTATGTCAGCCCATACCTCGTTGCAGGGCAAGGTGGCAAGTACACCAAGCACATCTATGTGGGCAGCCAGAGAATTGTCAGCAAGCTTGGCGACCTCGCAAGCTATGGCGCAGACCCAAGACGAATACCGTATGCAGGCAATGAGGCTGATGGTCTTACCATTAACTACAAGGATAAGTACAACCAGCAGTTACAATCCATTAAAGACAATTACAAAACGTTTGACTTGCCATATAATGGTAAGGACAACGATGACTACGTAAACGGTCAAGGCTTCTGCTGCAATGATGGTACGCCGGAGGCAGCACAGGCAAGGGCTATGGCACGCACAAGGGCTGCAAACGGCAACTTCAAGCCTAACGACGACTACGAGAAGATGCAGTTCTACTACCATCCTGATCATTTGGGTAGCAGTAGCTATATCACCAACCTTGATGGCGAAGTATCGCAGCACATCGAATACGTTCCATTTGGCGAAGTGTTCATAGAAGAACGCAACAATACGTGGAACACGCCTTACCTCTTCAATGCTAAAGAATTTGATGAAGAAACAGGTATGTATTACTATGGTGCGAGGTACTATGAGCCGAGGTTGAG
>NZ_SDIK01000006.1 GCF_008016795.1 Prevotella brunnea | reverse complement strand
ACCATCAGGAGGGTATGATTGGCCCTGCGTACTTTGTCCTTTCAGTACAATGGGGCAAAGGAACGATCAAAGGTTTCTCAATTTATCAGAGTGGCAAGTTTGTACATTGGATGGGTGGTATTGAGCATGGATGACAAGTCCCACAACATTGATACCTGATGGGTGTTGGATGGAGATTTATACATTGTTGATTTGCAAGATTTTACCATGCAAAGATACAAAAACTTGTAGATATATGCAAATAATAGAAAGGTTATTTTATTGATAATCAATAGGTTATTTACTTTTCAAGGAACGACTAAATAATAGTTTTTAGTAACGGTTACTATTTGAAACAGTGTCTCAATGAGTTGGAATGAGGATTTCTATGTTTAGCGGACAGTTATAGTTTCTTATACAGACCTTGTCATACATGGCACTTTCGTTTACAGCTAATGTGTTGAACAACAAATGTAAAGTAGGACATGCATGCAACAGCCCATTCAACTCCGAAAAGGTCACGAGAATGTTGCTGTGCCTTGTCGAAAAGATGAATGGGCTGATGAGGATGGTGGTTATCGTTTAACTACTTTCTTGCCACCGATGATGTAGATGCCCTTTGGCAGTGACTCGAACTGTTGTTCGCCTTTGCCTACCATTACACCTTGCAGGTTGTATATGAGCATTGGCTCATGGCTGATGTGCGGAGCAGCGATTGCTGCAGTTGCGTCTTTTGCCATGTAGAACGGTGTCTTGAGAATGCGCTCCCATTTAGGTACGTATTTCATTCCACCCTGGATGAAGTCTTCTTGTTCCTCGACCTTATAACCATCTACGTAAATGGCATATTGCGCCCCAGCGGCAACGTTGTCTATCGAGAACGGTATTTCCTTCGTGCTGTTGGCGGGAATGATGTCTGCCAGCGAGATTTTGTTTTCAAGGTAAGCTGCGTCCGTATTGCCTTTCTTGCAACGCAGTTCAATGTCGAACCCACCGCAATAGTCAGCACTCTCGCTGTTGGTCACAATGAGTTTCCCCCTCATGGCAGGAGCTTGGAAAGCATTTTCTTCACTTTGTTCGATTTTCACCTTAACCGAAGGAAGGTTTTTTGACTTAGGTTCAGTAATGGTAATGTTTCCTCTGGAGCTGATAGTGACGCCCGATTTGCATTCGAAAGAGTAGTCAAACTCTCCAACCTCCTTTGGATAAAGCTCAAACACCACGTCTGTCGTCTGTCCTGCTGGCAGGAAGGTAGTAGTAGAAGCTACATAGTCATACTTGAAGAGCATGTCGAAGGTGTCGTACAACTCGTCGCCCTTGTTCTCTATGGTGAGGGTTACGAACAAAGGACGTCCCGCCTCCTTGCTACCTTTCACGTCCACTTTCTTCACCTCTAAAACAGGCTTGGCAGTGGAGGTCTTCAGTTCCGTGTCGGTAATCTCTATCTCCTGCGCCATTTCTCCAATGCCGCCACAAGCTTTCCATTCGTTTTCTCCTTGAATGCGGTAAACGGGTAGTACGGTGTACTTTCCGTTGGCGAGGGTGTGCGGTATGTTGAAGTTCGCTTCGTTCCTTTGTATCTTGCCGTCGGTCTTGAATGTAGAGCTGAACAGCTTGACGGCGTTTATCAATCTACCTCCCTGCCAAAAGCCTAAGCCGCAATCAGCATCAAAGGCTTCGCCGTAATTGTTCACGCATTTCATGGTGATGTCGAAATCTGTGAAGTCATCGCCACTGTTCGAGCGACTTTGATCTTGCAGGGGCGTCATCTCTTTGATGTCAACAACTTTGGGGAATACATCAGCACCTTCGCTTGGTCTGAATCCGATGATAGCTCCTTGCTCGCGCGTGTAGATACTGGGCAGTTGCGTAAATCCATATTCGCGTGGCGAAAGAACCGACAGGCGATAGTAGCCGTTGAATTGACCTCCCCAGCCCCAGTTGATGTGAAAGTAGTCGCCTTCCTTATAGCCATCGCAGACAAAGGCGTGACCATAGTTGTACACCACATCTTCGGCAAAGTAATATACGGGTCGTTTGGCTTTCAACTCATTGTATATCAGGTTGCACCATTCCTCACTGGTATAACGGTCTCTGAAAACCCGGTGCATGTCCTTTGCGTAACCAAACATTCGGGTAAGGAACAATATCACGTTGTAGGAATCGGCACCTGAATCATCAGCGGTATAATCCATATACACCGCTTGTCCCACATACCTCATCAGCTTAGCCACAGCGTCTTGCTGTTGCTGGGTGGTAGAAATGCGGTACGAAGGCAAAATGTCGTTCCACTCGAAGGTACTCTCCGCAAGCTCGGGAACTTGCAGACGAGCCGACGGAGCCGTGTAGGCAGGTATGGCGGGAGCCTTCTTTGGATACTGGTAGTAGCCCATGATTTGGGCTGCTGCCGTGGCGACACATCCCGTAACACAGTGCTTGTTTTGGTGCATGGGCGTTTGTTGATTGTAGGGACCGTACTGGCTCCATGTAGTTTTCAGCAACGGTTCAATGGGCTGCAGCGTTCTGTTGGCGCGTGTGGTGACAGGATTTGTGGTGGTAGGTATGTTGTTCAGCATGCCAACCTCCTGTCGATATTGTGCCAAGAGCATCTTGAGCGATGCCGGACATTGCTGCTCGTCGTATGTTCCCTCTTCGGCATAACCTAACACGTCAACCGTGCGGTCGTCAGCAGAGGCGATGACGAAGCCCTGTCCCTTGCCTACGTTGAAAATGTAGTAAGCATTGGTACTTGCCACCTCGTTGAGCGAGGGTACGGCTTGTGAAGCTCGTGTAGCGACCTGGGGGTTGGTACTTGCATGACTCTTGATAAAAGCCAATGCAGCTTGTCGGGCTTGTTGTCTGCCCACAGGGGCGGAAAAAGCCAAGGTGGTTGCGCATAGCAACGCTAAAGTTGTAAAAATTTTCCTCATATTTAATTTATTAGTATAAAAATAATTCTGGTAGTGTCCTTAAAAGTGTGTAATTCATCTTTCCTTTCTCTGTACTTCCACTGCTTTTTTCCTGACTTCGTCTTCGTGTCACCCAGAAATATAAATCATCCAATACTTCTTGGCAAGAATGTAAAAAATCAGGTTATTTCTCGTAAAGGGGTCGAGCTTGCTATTTTACTCACCTTTTTGCACGTCACCCTAAGTAACAATGATAAGCATTGATTATCAGGAAATTACAAATATATCTTGAAAAATTGACGAAGTCAGGAGGAATCCTGCCCTAATTTTTTAGGCTCAAAAAGTTTTAACGGACAGCAATAGTCTTTTTTATCTTGTGTTTTTGTGTAACACGAGGTATCGCCTAAGGTAAATTTGATAAAATAAAAAATCCCCACCTCCAGTATGTATAGAATAACTTTTGTTTTATGATGCACGGAATTTATTGTCTCTATGCACGTTTTTCTTAGGTACATCTTTAATACATTCTATAGGTGGGGATAAATGAGTGTGTTATTTAACTAACACTTTTTTTCCATTGATGATATAAACGCCACGTTGCAATGTGTTGACTGTTTGTGCATCAGCATGGTTCATGTATCTCTTGCCAGTGATGTCGTATACACCAACCTTTCCCTGAGACGCCTTAACACCATGGATACCAGTAGCAATGTTGTTGGCTGCATTTTTCCAGCCGTTTGCGCTTCTGTATTTATCCTCGCTTCCTGCTGGCACTTCCAATACAAAATCGTCATCAAAGCCAGTGAAAATGTTTACCCAATCAACAGGATCCATTTTGATGCCTCCATTGATAAAGTCTTCACCTCCATCAAGGGTTTGGGGTGGATTTACAGCAAGGCATACTGCTTTCTTTATTTTGTTGCAGTCACCAAAAGCACCCTCATCGGTACCAAAGAACGTTTTGAGCGTCTTTGGCAAATATACCTCTTCACATTGAACATTGTGAGCAAAAGCTCCCATGCCAATTGTTTCTACTTGTGTTTGTGAAAGATCTACCTTCTTAAGATTGCAGTTGTAGAATGCTTTAGCGTTTATTTCCTTTAGATTTTTCGGGAAAGTAACAGTCTCTAAAGCCTTGCACTCTTCAAAGGCACTCTCGCCAATTAATGTGATGTTATCGGGTAATGTTATGGACCTAAGGACAGAACAATGTTTGAAACATTCTTTCCTTAGTACAGTCAGTGAGTTTGGTAATTTTACTTCCGTAAGGCTTTGACAATCCCAGAAGATGTATTCGCCAAGGCTTGTTACCCCCTCTTCCACCACTACCTTTTTGATTAAGGAACGGTTTAATGTGTGGTTGTCTGTTCCCCACGCATACTCTGAGTTACCATCTGCGTGTTGCATCTCTCCAGTTCCGCTAATGGTAAGTGTGCCATCATTGGTAAACGTCCATTTCAAATTATCACCAATAGTGCCGTTTACGTTGTCTGCTAATGCACCCATGCAAACGAACAGGCTCATTGTTAACATGTAAATTTTTCTCATACTATAAAAACATTAAATTAAACATATTTAGGTAAAACCTATTTCATGATGTTTAGCAGATGAAGGTAGAACTTATATTGTCCATATACACTGACAGAGTGCCAAAGCCATGTTCTCAAGACTTATGTAATGGTCGGTTAGGTTATGGAAATAAACTTGTCATCCGTTTCTTCAGATTTGTTGCCGTAGGGTGTCTCCACGAAATCTCCAGCATAGTAAATGTCCTTTATAATCAGGTCTGCGCTTTCTGTTTCAGCGGTATTTTTCTTTTCTTCTGGCTGTCCGTCACGTGTACAGTTTGCGAAAAGCGCAATTGCTGCCAAGGCGCATAGCATCATATTCTTCATTTGCTTGTCTCATTTATATCAATTATTGTTGTTTCGTTATTCTTGTATATCTCAACTATTATTTCTTCTTGGTACGTGCATTGATGGAGTTGACTTTCCAATATGCAGTCATGTCTAACGGCTTTCCATTGCTGTCGCGTCTGCACAGTGATGGTACACCTTTCGTGTAGTTCAGTGCAGAACTCATCTCGGCTACAAATCCCTTTCCATTGCTACGACGAATCAGCGCACCTTGTAATTGCGAAGGATCGAATGACGGATTAGAAAAGTCATTAATTCCAAATATCCGATTGCAGACACTTGCCGTTCCTCTATCGTACCACCATACTTTTTCTTTCTTTTCTTCTGTTCCTTCCATTACGGGGTGTCCTGTTGCATCATATACTGTTACAGAGCTTGGACCTGTCAGCAAGTCCATTTTCTTCTCTGTCGAAGGACAAATGGTAAGGAAGTCGACAACCCAATTGTAATTCAGCTCAATAGCATTAATGCCTCCCATACCAGTTGTGTTATATATCATGTGGTAGTATGCCGTTGGGTATTTTCTGTTCTTTTCCAGTTCCCTTTTCTTCAGCGGATCTGTCTCGTCATTAATTTGGTCCTGCTCGGTTCCATACAAATCATATAGTCGATACCAATTGTTGCGAGAGCGTGGCGATTCGTCAGGATAAAATCCATTTTCGTCTTTGGTATGAGGTTTGGATGCATCGCCATCAGGGAGCTTCACCAAAGCCATGCGCATACTCTGGCTTGGTCCCTTAAATGGAAGTTCATCCCACAAAACAAGATCACGCATGTTTGGAATATCCTTGTTGTCAAATTTGTCGTTAGGGTCGCACATTCCGTTTTTCGGTGAATGCTGGTTGCACAATTCAAAGGTCTTGTCCTTTGGAAGTTTACTATAGTCGGGCAGAGCCTCCCAGCCATAGTAATCTTTCTTTGCCTCTTCTTCTGTGATCTCATTCTCGGCAAGGAATTTCTTCTTGTGATCACACGCATACTTCACTACAATGACACTGTCGCCCGGCTCTATGATATGTGGTTTTTTTGTTACAGGATTGTTGGGGAAGTACGACATTCCTCCAATGCCATAATACCGTTTGGTAAAATCTCCAGCTCCGTCCTTTTGGAACGAAAATTGGATACTTGGGTCAACGGCATGATATGCGAGTGCCATGTTGGCAAGCGATATCGGTTGATTGGTAGGATTGTATATCACTAGATAGTTGGCATCCTCGTATCTGCTATATTGGCTTTTGAAGCCCATGGAAGACAAATCCCTATAAGTGCAGTAACCAATGTAAAAAACTTCTTTGAAAATGAGGTGATCCACTGTTGAATTAGCATCAGTTCTGTCTGGCATGTCGCCATCTCTCTGGCATGCTGTGAAAAGGGTGGATAATGCGATGAACGCTAATATCAAGGTGTAATTTATTTTTTTCATATCTTTTTTGTTTATTTGTTTTTATATTTTAGTTGTATATAATTTATATGAATTAAAGAAACCAGTTTCCAAATGCGCCAAAGCCATGCGTCTTTACATTTTGGCTTGCATCGTATGCTTGTTTTCCAGTTAATCCAATCTCTCTGCCTAAGTAGAAATAATATGGTTCTGCTGGAGAAACGTTTGTTGGGTCGGAATCGAACCTATTGCAATACACTTTGATAGGTATGTTAAAGCGTATAAGCTCTTTCCATTCTGGAACCTCAAGGGTCGTATTCTTCGATTGCCAGAAAGGATTATAGAATGGCGCGCAGGCTTTTTCACTCTTCATCCCGTCCCAAAATCCAGCATAGTCCAGTTCCTTGTTGGCAATAGTAGCCTTAGGAATGTATGCCTTCTTTCCCTTTTGACATTTCATTACTCTTACGGAAAGATAGAAGTATGGCAATATATATGAAGGACGGCTATATACTACAGACTCACCAGAAAAACCTTTTACCATGAAAGGCCATGTGTCTTTTTTCTCTCCAGACCCATATCGTCCATCTATTTCAGGTCTAAAATTAGATGAAGGCTCGTTAGCTTCATAGTAAAAGTTGATATGTCCTTTTAGCCCTACACAGTCCTTGTCATAGGAAACGCATGAATTAGCATCGGTGGCATCAAGGGGTGGCAGCAACCTAATGTTGTAAAACTCGCGCATACCGTCAGCCATGGCATTCTGATGCCATGTGTCACGGTAGGCATATTCAAACAAATTCTTGGTTGCATTTTGTCTACGCATGATAATATCGTGACCTAAAGTTTCGTCCTTATCTACTCCTTCGAAATAAGGTGATACGACAGGATGCTCGTCAACTTTGCCATCTTTCCCATTTTTGTCAACTTCCCATGTACCTCTACAGTCTTCAATCTTGTATGGATTACCCTTATCGTCCACGTCGCTAATGGTAAAGAATATTTGATACTCATCAGAGTGCTTGTATATCTCATCATTAAGCAGCTTTCCATCTTTATCCAAGAAGTACAGGCATATACCCCAAAGGTTTTTATCTCCACCTATAAGGCGAATGTAAGGTTGCTGGGGAGTAGGTTTTCCTAACTTCTTCTCAAAAACAGTTTGAATACTCTTTTCCCACTCCACCTTTACAGTTGGAAATTTTTGTGAGTTGTTTTCTACTATGACAAATTCTTCTTGTCTCCATGGCGCTGCTGGGTAAACATAATTGCCATGAAATTTCTCATCACCGTGTGAGTGTCCTTCCTTGAACATGACTAAGCAGCGAGCCCAGTTGTTGAATGCGCCATCTTGGTCGGGATTACTCATGGTGTCACCAAAGGGAGCTTTTTTCTTCAAGCTGTCAACCATGGCATCCGCACCGCTGTGTGGTACTTCTTTGTATTCAAGTGGATTTTCGTTGTAATTGATGTTCATGTTACCAAAGATGAAATCATCGCATGATGTACATAGCATCAATATAAGAACGAAGCAAAAACTATATTTTTTCATTTTATTTTTTTATGTAAATTTCTTGATTAGATAGTTTAGTATAATTGGCACTTTGCTACATACTCTCACTCCTCTTAGCCGTGTATGTAATTTTTCCTTAGTTAGGAGAACGTGTCAGCTATGTGTGAGGAATGATGATGAGCAAATGACTTCCATTTAGCTGGATTCTACATGACGAATATACTCTTGCGATTCCTTGACAGCAAATATTGTGGATTGAAGAAATAATTCTTGATTTCATTCGTATCCATGTGAGGATAGAACTTTTTGAAATCTTCCACGAACTTCTCGTCTCCATCTTTCATGTCCGCAATGACGCGGAATGTTAAAGGAATATCAATATCGTGATTACTCCATTCTGATTTTATTTCATTAAAATTATAAAGTCCTCTACCATCTCCATTTCCGAATGTTGGAATTTCGAAACAAGTCTTTGAGTTGGCATCTGGATTATCATTTCCATATTTGGGCCAAATGGCATTCTTTGATTTATCCATTTGTGATACGATGTTGCATAGGCTTATTTGCATAGCAAATTCGGTGTTGGCTTGATTAAATTGCAGCACTCCCTTGAATCCCATTCTGTCTAAATTGTTTGGACCCGTACCTATTCTCCGGCATTGATGCAGCAATTCCACGAAATCACCTTGTCTTTGTCTCAGTGCATTTGTGCCATCGTCAACTACACCGCCGTCACCGCTACCTTCTTGATATTCATATCCCAATTGTTTCTCAAACGGGTCGGTATCTCGGTATTGGTAAGTAAACAACTTGTTAGCAAGTTCTGCCGCATGTTGCATGGTGAGTGTTTGAAAGAATTTATAACCATTTTCAGTCCATGTGGCTTGATTTCTTTTCAGCGTAGGGAATATATTTATCGCCTTGTCTATCAGAGTGCTGTCATACGGCATGATATCTGATTTTTTCCCACTTTCAGGTGCAAGCAGCGCATTGGTAGTGGTGATGTCGCAGCTCTTTAACTTGTCGCCCTCCATTTCAAAAGTAAGCTCTGGATAATAAGTGGATTTTTCATCCAGTGTGTGTGGATAAAAACCCTGCTTACTGTTCTTGGATACGGTTTTACCATCTATGGTGTAACTGTGTTCCAATACTTCGTTGCCAATAGTAAAGAAGTGTTGGTGTTGTACCAGTGTGGAGTTGTCGAGGTCTGGGTCGCCGTTTTTCTTGTAATAGAACTGTATGAACTCAGCATTAATTTGTTGGTGGTTAGCTCCATAATACGTAAGCTCAAGTCCGTAATAAACGTCATCTGATGCAACTACATCAAAATGGTCACGCTGACTGGTAATTTGCATTTGCCCATTGTCGTCCTTACTTATCTCAATTTGTTGCATGAGCGGATAGTCTGTCGGTTTATCCGTGTTCACGCTTATCATGTTGTACGAGTCTTGTTCGTATGTGTTGTCTATACTGTTGTCGGCACCAAAGTTTCCAACCTTTATATTTTCACCCTTGAACCCCATTCTAAGTACGGCACTTACTGCGTATATCTGTGAGTGTCCCTTGCCATTGTACTCGATAGAAGCAGGAGGAGCTTTTACTATTTTCTTCAAGAAATCATCAACATTATCGGTAGAACATGCGGCAAGCATGCAGCAGCATCCTACAGCTAAAATAGTTAATCGCATTATTGTCTTATATTGTAACTTCATTTTTTTAAAATTTAATGATTGTGCGCAAAGAGTAGTTCATGCCACGTTCGTGCGCATAATATCTAAATCGGTCTGTATATTCTTTATATAATGTGTTGAGGATGTTATCGCCTACCAACATTACCTTTATTTCCCTGTTGTTGGACAGCTTGAAGGCAACGTCTGCTGTGGTGCCAAGCAAGAAGTAAGGGTCGGGCGATACTGCCACTAAATCCTTGTTGGGGTCGAAACGTTCCTGTTTCGTGACATAGTTGCCAGTGAGAGAGAACGATGCCTTTATCTTTTTCTCTACACCGAAGACATGTTCATAGTTGGCTGACAGCCCATACTTGTCTGATGGCATGAAAGGCAACCAGTCGTTTCGTGTAATGTTGCGTGCGAATATCCATTCGCCCTTTGCCACGATACTGAGTCCTTTAATGGGATTTACTGTAGCTTCTATATCGCCACCATACAGCCTTACATCGTCCTGATCGTACATAAACTTGGCGTATTTTCCGCTTGGACTGTTATGAAAACGATTAGCGCCATAGCCGATATGGTCGTATATATAACTGTTGATGTGTTGGTAGAACAGGCTTGGTTCTACAGATACCCATGTGTTGCGATACCTTGCGCCTAAGATGGACTTCCAGCCACGCTCACTCTTTAGGTTTCTATTGCCCACTACCCAGTAAGAACCTTCTTGAAGACCGATGGCATAAAGCTCGTTGATGTCTGGTGGACGCCATGACCAGCCTATATTCGCACGCATGTCCCAGTTGTCGTTAAACTGATAGTGAGCAGCAAAGCTCGAGGTGAAGTTGCTGTAAACCTTGAAGTCATCGTAATAGTCGTACTTGTTCAACGTCGTGTAACCGCTCACGCTCATTACTCTAAAGTCGTAACGCAAGCCCAATTCGCATTGCAATTTTTCAAAGAAAGTCGCCTTTTGCAACAGGAAACCACCCATGGTGAGAGCGGCAAAGTTTGGTACAAAGGCAGGATTCTTCGTGCCTGGGAAGTTGTAGTTTATTTGGTATGTATTTGCCAAGCCTGCAAAGGTGGACATTTTGTAAGGCTTCCATGAGGCACGATATGATAAGTCGGCCTTGTATGTTTTCAATATGAGGTCTTGCATCGGGATGACGCTCCACTCCTTTTTCATACGGTTCTCATACTCCTGTCGCAAATTTTGTTGGAACGACAACGTCAAATCCAGCGATTGCTTTGGGTTGATGCGATATTTCATCTCGCCTTTCAGCGTGAAGTGTTGTGATTGCTGGAAGGGTATGCCAATTTCATAACTGAATGGTTGCAATGACGACTCTGTTGGACGACCAATGCGGAATCGTTCTTGTAGTTGCGCCAAGTCGGATATTTGACTGCCAAAATAGATGCCAGAGCGTTGGTAGAACAAACTTGTAAGCACGGTTGCCGTGATGCGCTTGTTTTCGAAACCACCCATGGCAGACATGCTGATGTTGTTGTAGCCCGTGTTGTTCATGATGTATTCGGGCGTATGGTAATCACCACCACGAGTATAGTTGCCGTGCAGGCGCATACCGAAATTCTTCCAACCTACTTCGATGCTTCCCGAACCGCTTATTCCTCGTGCGTTGGTGTCATAGCCGATGTTGGTAACTCCTTTCACGATTGGCTTGTTATGTCCATAGGGCAGGGGCGCATCGTTGAGCAATACCACACCACCCATGGCGCCAAAACCGTAACGAATACATTCAGCACCCTTTACAACCTCTACCATGCTGGCACCTGTATAGTCAATTTCTGGTGCATGGTCGTTACCCCAACTCTGACTCTCTAATTTAACACCGTTGTTCATCAATAGAATACGGCTACTGTGCATACCTTGAATAACAGGTTTAGCCACCGTACTACCGGCACTGATAGAACTCACACCAGGAATAGACTCCAACATTTTTGCCAACGAGGTGGCACCACCTTTTTCGAGTATACTTTGATCCAGGGCCTTGGCTTGCTGCATGATGTTGGTGTGTCTCTTTTTTGATGTCACCGTTACTTCACTTAATTGCTGTACGTCTTCCTTTAACTTGATGTTCAGTGTGCGTGTTTGTGCTGACACATAAGAAATGTAACTCTTGTAACCTACGAATGTGACAGTGATTTTCACCTTCTTGCCGCTGTCGTCTAACTTTATAGCGCAGGTACCCGACTCGTTGGTGACGTATGTCTTGCCGTTGCTATCTTTCACAACGGCTCCTATTATGGGTTCGCCCGTTAAGGCATCTGTAACTTGAAGAGTCACGCTACCTTCCTCGGCTTTATCTATGCTTGTGTTCGTGCAGTTGTATGCCTTTGTGGCAGAGATGCTTAGAAACAGCATCGTCAGCATTAGCAAGCATCCCTTGAAAAGAGAGTCTGGAGCCGATAGAATCTTTTGCGTTCGTTGTTCTTTTTTCAACATTTTGCTATTTTAATAATTATCTTTATCTTAATAATCCTTTTATTGTGCAAAGGTATTTCAATTTCTCGATTCAGAAAAAAAATGTACATACCCAAAAATAAGTATTTTCTTGTTGCTCCTTTTTGCGGACATAACTACTTTTAGTGAAAATAGGTGATGTAGGTGAGCTTGTTGGCTAAGTCGTGTTCCACTTGTTTGGAATGTGGTCTGAGTGTACATTATTTATTTTTATTGTGCGTAAATGCGGGTGTTGTACACATATTTTACTGCCTTTGCCCTACTAACTCTTTGTAATAAGACGTAGTTGATGACAACCCAGTGCCAGTCATCGAGCGAAAGAACAGTATGTTTATGAATAAACAAGCGATGAAATCTAACAACCATCAACTCACCAATAAGCGTTACCTTGTACCCTTTGTCCTCATCACCTCCTTGTTTTTTCTCTGTGGATTGCCCGTGTCATCCTGCATGTACTTAACAACCTGAGTTCGGAATAAAAATGTCCTTAAAATTTGCATATATGTAATTTATAAATTACCTTTGCGATATGAAATACAGACAAGTTGTTGCATATAAAACATACTTTGATGATTTTTTAAGGATCAAAATGAGAAAGTTCAGAAGAAAATCATTAAGGTACTTGATATTGTGGAGCAAATAGAGCGTATTACACAAAACTACCTTAAGTATATTGAGGGTACGAATGGCTTGTTTGAAATACGCATACAGCTGGGCAATAACATCTTTCGCATCTTTTGTATTTTTGATGGAAACCAACTTGTAGTCTTGCTAAGTGGCTTTCAAAAGAAAACACAAAAGACGTCAAAGTACGAAATAAAACGTGCTGTAAAAATAATGAACAACTATTATAACGATAAAAAGGAGGTAACGAAATGATGAATAATCTAAAATCACTCGACAATATAAAGGATCAATATTATGGTGCTGTTGGCACGCCTAAGCGTGATGAGTTAGAGCGCGAATTAGAATCTTTGCGTATAGGATTGAAAATAAGGGAAGCTCGTGAGCGCCTGAATATGACGCAAGAGCAATTAGCCAATCGGATTGATAAGAAACGCTCCTTTATATCTAAGGTGGAAAGTAATGGCGAAAATATAACATTAAAAACACTTTTTGATGTGGTAGAACGTGGGTTAGGTGGAAAGCTAAATATTGAAGTTTCTTTCTAATAACGGAGGATTTTTCTAAGCCAAAAGTAATGTGGAAAATCATTGGTTGCAACATTAACTTCTGTTTTGACGAAAAACAACTTATCTGTAATAATGCCGTTGATATAATGACTGGGGATAGAGACAGCCTTATTCAATTTGTCGGGCTAATGAATAGTAAACTTTTTGATTGATATCTCAAACTTACAACTGAGGCAGAAGTTCAAGGAGGTGGTATACAACTATATGTTACAACTTTGGAAAAAACTCTTTTGAAATTGGATTTCCAACAGTCTTTAACAGATATAGTATATCAGAGAATACATAATCAAGTAACAGATGCTACTGTTGATATGGCTGTTCTTGAAGCATATAATCTTATGTTGCTGTCCGCTAAAACTTTTTTTTGAACATAAAATTAGGACTGGATTCCTCGCATGGAATCCAGCCCTTTTGTTACCTTTGTTTTTTCTAACATAAATTCAAGTAACCATGAACAAAGGTACACATTTTAGCGGACAGCAATATATTCAAACACGTTTTATAATTTTGCACTTGCCGGGTGACTCTACGGTCGAAAAGAAAATAAAAACAGGCAGATTGATTTCTTTGCTTTTACGGAAACAAAGTTGAGATTTTATGTTACCTTTGCAAAGAATAAACGAATAACGGATAATGTTTGGAAACTTTTTCCACAAAAAACATCTTTATATTGCAGCCGGAATAACCTGCGTGCTTCTCGCGACAATTTTCATCTACAGATTGTTGCCACTCTCGCGAAAAAGTATTGAGCGGAGCACGGTCATCGTAAAACAGGAGGCTTACTACCGATTGGAGGTAAATGGGACGCCTGTCCTCTTTTTCACCGATTATAAAGGCACCCGGCTAATCGGAGGCGCGACAAGCAAAGACAGCGTAAAGGTGAGAAGTGTGCGTGTAAAAGGTTATTGGGTGAATATGCTTCCCATACTTCCAAGCTGTCGCGGGCGCATCCTCACGACATGGGAAAACAAGCCTTCTATCATTCTGAACCTCAGAAGTGAAGCTCTTCACCAATTAATGGAGAGGGAATATAAGCTCTTGGATGATGAGTTGGCAGGTTTGCAAACACAGCGCAACGAGCTGACGTATTACATGCGCACCCATAGCGTGCAGGATTTCGGTTATAACAGGATAGCCGATTATCAAAGGTATGTAACCTTGCAAATGGATTCGCTCTCTCGCTTCATCAATAAGTTGCGCGCCATAGATCAAAAGGGAAAGCTTCGCGTCAGACAAATCAACCGTTACACAATCGTTAGAAAGAGAAACAAGAAGTCCGTGGTTTGTCGTCGCATTAACACAGATGCCCATAAGTCGTTCATACTGTTACAGACTTACAACAAGCGAACGCCCCTCTATGTAAGGTCAAAGATGAGTGCCGAGCAGGCACGGAGTGAACTCGAGAAATCTCGTATTCCGGAAAAAACAGAACTCAATCCACCGGTGGAACCCCATATAACCGACTCATCGGGATATTATGTGGGACCGCTGCTAAATGGGAAGCCTCACGGCTATGGGAGGCACTTTGGAAAGAATGGCAGCTTCTACAGCGGACATTGGGAGAACGGACAACGAAATGGTTTCGGTTTTTATGTTGCTCCCCATGAGTATCTCATGGTGGGCGAATGGAAAGATAATGTTTTCAAGGGCGAACGGCTCACTTATCATTCCGAGCGAGTCTATGGCATTGACATTTCACGGCATCAGCACGAAAAGTATGACAAGGTGTTCAACATTGATTGGAATAGGCTAAGGATTAAGGACTTGGGAACACTAAGTACAAAGAAAATAAAAGGAAAGGTGGATTATCCCATATCGTTCATCTACATTAAGTCCACGGAAGGTTGCACGGTTTTCAATAAATATTATCACGAAGATTATCGAAAAGCGCGCGAAAAGAGAATCCACGTGGGTAGTTATCATTTCTTTTCCACTACATCTGCCGGTGCCGCTCAAGCGAGATTTTTCCTGTCGAAGAGCCGATTTTTGAAAGGCGACTTACCGGCGGTTCTGGATGTAGAACCTTCCGATGCACAAATCAGGAGGATGGGTGGGGCAGAGATAATGTTCAAGCACATTCGCGATTGGCTGTCGGTGGTGCATAAAGCTACCGGAGTGCGCCCCATCCTTTATGTCAGTCAGATGTTTACGAAGAAATATCTCCCTCTTGCCATAGACATTCAGGGGAATTACTTTGTTTGGATAGCCCGGTATGGAGAGTATAAGCCCGATATTAAATTAAAAATTTGGCAGTTGAGTCCCGACGGGAAGGTTGCCGGTATTCATGGCGATGTGGATATCAACGTGTTCAATGGTTATAAGAACAATTACGAAGAGTTTTTGAAAAAGCACACCATCCAATAAGAAACGTACTTTCGGACATAAGAAATCGAGTCGAAATAACTGAAACAGCTGTCTCGGACGAGATTTCGGATAGCCGATATGGATAGCGATACCACGCTAACGACACAACACCATTTACCTTATTAATTGTTCCCAGCTATCAGCCAATTGGCGGATAGAGGGGAAAAGTATGTCGGCACCCTCATCGGTCAATGCGGAATTGGGAAGCGGTCCGCTGTTAACTGCAATGGTAAAACATCGCGCTGCCACGCCGGCACGAACCCCAAGAGGCGCGTTTTCAATCACGATGCCTTCGTTCGGGGCATAGTTGCCTGCTCGTTTCAATCCGGCAAGATAAGGGTCAGGATTAGGCTTGCCACGTTTTACATCGAAAGCAGTAGTGATTTGGTCTTCGGAGAGAAAGTCGCTGAAATCATCGAGCAGTCGTTGTATGAGTTTTCGCTGTCCACTTCCGGTAACAACGCCAATCCGCAGTCCATCTGCCTTTATTTTTCGCATCAAATCCTTTACACCATCGAAGATAGGAGGTGGTAGTAATTCGTGGAAAAGCCCGGCTTTCAATTCATAAATGGCTTCAGCCTCTTCCTCTGAAAGGTCTTTTTTGAGCTGTTCTTTGGCATATTTCTGAATGGTATCCACGCCACGAGCCCCCTCTGTGGCGTATGCGTCCTTGGCAGAGAACCTGATGCCGTGCGCTTTCATTGCCAACATCCACACTTGTGCGTGATTGGGCATGGAGTCGTAGAGCACCCCATCCATATCGAACAACACAACTTTCGGAGAGAACGGAATAGCCGATTTTTCGTTATATCTTTGGATCGCTTCTTGAAACATATTTTATACCATTAAAAATAGGATTCCCCCATCAGTTCTTTTTCAAGAAAGGGTGAGGGAATTAATTGGAGATGAAAGAGCTTAAAGCCTCTCTTTTATAGCCTTACTCTCTGCCTCATAACCCGGCTTGTTGAGCAAAGCAAACATATTCTTCTTGTAGGCTTCCACGCCCGGCTGGTTGAATGGGTTTACGCCTTGAACGATTCCGCTAATTCCACAAGCTTTCTCAAAGAAGTAGATGAGTTGGCCGATATAGTATTCATTCAGTTTGGGAATACTAACGCGAATGTTCGGCACCCCACCATCAACGTGTGCCAATCGAGTTCCCAACTCAGCCATTTTGTTTACCTCATCAACACGTTTGCCCTCGAGAAAATTCAGTCCGTCAAGATTTTCTTCATCGTGTGGGAAAAGAAGTTTTTTATTGGGTTCTTCTACCGACAAAACGGTCTCGAAGATAGTGCGTTCGCCCTCTTGTATCCACTGTCCCATGGAGTGAAGGTCGGTTGTGAAGTCGCAAGCCGCCGGGAAAATTCCCTTTGATTGCTTTCCTTCGCTTTCTCCGTAGAGCTGTTTCCACCATTCAGCCATGAAGTGTAGTTTCGGTTGGAAGTTGGCAATGATCTCTATCTTCTTGCCTGCCTGTGTGTAAAGAGCCTGACGCACGGCTGCGTAGCGTGCCGCGATATTCTCCTCGAAAGGAACATCGATGGCCGTTTCTTTCTCCATCGTGCGTGCACCGTCCATCAACAGTTTGATGTCGAAGCCTGCAACGGCAATGGGAAGTAAGCCCACCGGGGTGAGAACCGAGAAACGTCCCCCAACATTGTCGGGAATGACAAATGTTTTGTAGCCTTCTTGTGTCGCTGCCTTCCGCGCTGCTCCCTTTGTTGCATCGGTGATGGCAATGATAACCTCTTTGGCAGTATCTTTCCCACGTTGAGCTTCACATTGTTTCTTCAACAGTCGGAAAGCGAGAGCTGTTTCCGTGGTTGTTCCCGACTTTGAAATGTTGATAACGCCAAATCGCTTGTCTTTCAGGTATTCTGTCAGTTCATGGAGATAGTCCTCTCCGATGTTGTTACCTGCGAAGAGAAGGGTAGGATTTTTTTCATCCTTCAAGAGCCAAGCGAAGCTGTTACCCAATGCTTCTATTATGGCACGTGCACCCAAATATGAACCTCCGATGCCTGCCACCACCACTACTTCGCACTTCTCTCGCAATGTATCTGCGACAGTCTGTATTTCGCTCAAGAATGCTTCGTTGGTTTCTGACGGCAGATGTAGCCAACCAAGGAAGTCGTTCCCCTGACACGTTCCGTTTTCAAGTGCTTCCTGTGCCTTAGCCACCTGTGGAGCGTATGTTTCTACTGTGCCCGGATTTAAGAACTGAGCAGCTTTGGTAATGTCTAATTTGATACTTTCCATCTGTTTACCTGAATGAATCTGTTAATAATTTTATTTCAACTTGTGGACTGATACGTTCGTAAAGAATGTTGTAAACTGCATCTAAAATTGGCATGTTCACATGTAAGTGCCTGTTGATTTCTTTCATGCACTTTGTTCCGAAGTAGCCTTCTGCAATCATTTCCATTTCCACTTGAGCCGATTTCACGCTGTAGCCCTTGCCTATCATCATGCCGAACGTGCGATTACGACTGAAGTTACTGTAGCCCGTAACGAGCTGGTCGCCTAAATAAACACTGTCGATCATTGAGCGTGGAATGGGGTTGAGTGCTGTCAAGGCTCGTTCCATTTCTTGCATGGCATTTGAGATGATTACCGATTGGAAGTTGTCGCCATATTGCAGTCCGGCACAAATACCGGAAGCGATGGCATAAACGTTCTTCAACACGGAAGCGTATTCAATGCCGAGCACATCGGGCGATGTCTTGGTCTTCACGTAGTTGGAAGCCAAGACTTCCGTCATGGCCTTTGCTTTCTCTTGATCGGAACAGCCTACGGTGAGATAGGTCAGGCGTTCCATTGCCACTTCTTCGGCATGAGATGGGCCACCGATTACGGCGAGGTTGTCTTCCGGAACATGATACACCTTGTGGAAGTATTCGGAGCACACCAAATTCTCATCGGGAACGATACCCTTAATAGCTGTTACGATGAATTTATTGTTGAGTTTGGTCTTTACCTTTTTCAATATTGATTTCAGATAAGGCGAAGGCGTAACAAAGATTAGCGTATCATAGTCCTGCACCAACCGATTAATATCGGAAGACAAGGTTACTTCGTTCAAATCGAAGTGTGCGCTTGTCAGATAGGTCGGGTTGTGTCCGAGGCGACGAAAGTCTGCTATTGATTCGTCTCTCCGGAAGTACCAACCGATGTGGTGCGTATGTTCCACCACTATCTTCGCGATGGCGGTTGCCCAACTGCCGCTTCCAATGATGGCTATGTTTCCTACTTCGTACATATTGAAAAGGTAAAAGAGCAAAACGAGTTTTGCGTCTTTACTTTTTACGCTTTATTTTTGATTGGCTTTGTCAATCCACTGCTGAATGTCCTCAACCGATGGTTTGTCGTAGCCCAACTTATACTTTTTGTTAATCTCACCTATTTTCTGTTGTAAGCCTTGTGCTTTTTCTTCTTTGATGTTTTGAATAAGATTGAAACCGCATTTGCGAAGCACGTAAACCCAGTTTTCTTCCACTCCTATTTCCGCCCATTCCTTTATGCTGCTTTGTGGCATTTTGGCTTCCGGCTTCATTTGTGGAAAGAGAAGCACCTCCTGAATGTATTCCTTGCCGGTCATGAGCATTACCAATCGGTCGATGCCGATACCGATGCCCGATGTTGGTGGCATACCGTAGCGAAGCGCGCGCAGGAAGTCTTGGTCGATAATCATTGCCTCGTCATCGCCTTTGTCAGCCAATCGCATTTGGTCCTTAAAGCGTTCTTCTTGGTCTAATGGATCGTTAAGCTCCGAATAAGCGTTTGCCAGTTCCTTGCCGTTCACCATCAGCTCGAAACGTTCTGTGAGTCCGGGCTTCGAGCGGTGCATTTTCGTCAGTGGCGACATTTCCACGGGGTAGTCGATGATGAATGTTGGTTGGATGAACGTGCCCTCGCAGTACTCGCCAAAGATTTCATCAATGAGTTTTCCTTTGCCGAAGCTCTCGTCTATGCTTTCCATTTTCAATTCATCCACGGCGATATGGCGTATTTCATCTTCACTCTTGCCGTACAAGTCGAAACCCGTCTTCTCCTTAATGGCGTCAAGGATGGGCAATCGGCGGAATGGAGCCTTAAAGCTGATGAGATGTTCGCCCACCTGTACTTCTGTCGTACCGTTCACTTCCATGCAAATCTTCTCGAGCAATCTCTCCGTGAAGCCCATCATCCATTGGTAATCCTTGTACTGAACATATAGTTCCATACATGTAAATTCAGGATTATGGAAACGATCCATGCCCTCGTTGCGGAAGTTCTTTCCTATTTCGTAAACTCCCTCAAAGCCTCCGACAATGAGCCTTTTCAGATATAATTCTGTGGCAATGCGCATATACATATCAACGTTCAGCGCGTTGAAATGTGTGATGAACGGACGTGCGCTGGCTCCTCCGGCAATGCTTTGCAAAGTGGGCGTTTCCACCTCTGTGTAACCTGCTTCATCGAAGAAGTTGCGCATGGTGCGCAATACCGTTGCTCGCTTGAGAAAAGTATCTTTTACGCCTTCGTTTACCACAAGATCGACGTAACGGCGGCGATAGCG
Organism: Prevotella brunnea; assembly: GCF_008016795.1. Classification (GTDB taxonomy): domain Bacteria; phylum Bacteroidota; class Bacteroidia; order Bacteroidales; family Bacteroidaceae; genus Prevotella; species Prevotella brunnea. The sequence goes on along the minus strand of NZ_SDIK01000006.1, from coordinate 39,231 downwards.
CAACTCCGGGTCGTCGAACTTGTCGTAAGCTACTCCGTCTTTATATTTCACGACGGGTAGTGGGGTCAGACTCTTCGATAGCAATGTAATTTCCTCGGCGTGTACGGAAATCTCGCCCATCTGAGTCTTGAACACGTAGCCTTTCACCCCAATGAAATCGCCGATGTCTAGCAACTTTTTGAAAACAACGTTGTAAGCGTCTTTGTTCTCGTCCGGACAAATCTCATCGCGAGTAACATATACCTGTATTCTGCCTTTGCTGTCCTGTATTTCTGCGAAAGATGCCTTTCCCATTACGCGACGCCCCATAAGACGACCCGCAATCACGACCTCCCGTTTCTCGTCTTCCTTAAATTCTGATTTTATGTCGGTGGAATATGCGTTCGTCGGATACTCTGCCGCCGGATATGGCTCAACCCCCATGTTGCGTAATTCCTGCAAACTGTGGCGGCGTACAATCTCTTGTTCTGATAATTCTAAAACGTTCATGCTTTCTTAAAACTCGAATTATAATTCTATATATTGATTTGCAAATGTACTAAATTATTTGCAAACTCTCGGGCTTTTTATCTTTTTTATGGTTCTTCCGTTAAATGGCATATTTAGCGAGGACACTGAAAACGCGAAAATCCTTCCCGGCGATATGGGAAAAGTTCAATAATGTACTAAATTTTCTTCATTCATCCATCCAAAGCTTAGTTTTTGCTTTCCAAAAGGTAAGCTTTTGCAGTGCAAAAGGTCATGAATTGCAATGCAAAAGGTAAGCTTTTAAATAGCAACCAATATCATCTTGATTATCAATAGATTACAAAACGTGTCCCTGATACGGTTTTTGTAATATAATTTCGTGATGATTAGGACGCCATTGGGAAAAGATAAAAATTTCTCACCATCATACAACGCAGAGAAATCTTAATGCCCGATTTTAGTTCATTGATTCCAAATGGTTCAATTGTGCTTAATGATTTGGGAAAAAGGAGGAAATCCTTTGTTTATCATCCTTTTGTGTGCATTGAAGATAATTTCACTGAATCATCCGGAGCTATGGCTCGATAGCGAAAACGCAGAAAATGTCCGAGTGAAGGTGGTTTCATTAAACATTCGGAGTTAATTGATACAGCACATTCTTTACACAGACTCCTGCCCATCATTTTTTCGATCGATGAGCTGATAATTAAGAATAAAAAACCGATATTTTACTTGGCAGAACGGAATATTATGGCTATTTTTGCACTCGAAAACTAATTTTGAATTCGAATGGACGATTATCACGCGAATACATTTTGTTTCTTAACGTGAGGATTGTAACTTAAGCGTTGCTAATCCCCACCCAAAATTTATGCGGAGATTAGCAAATGAAAACATACTGGAACATTAGCGGACCCCTAACTACCATCAAAGAATGGCAGTCTAATTGTTGGATTCAAGTTACCTGCCCCACAGAGCAGGAACAGCAAGAACTGGAAGAAACCTACGACATACCGGACTATTTCCTATCGGACATCAGCGATACCGATGAGCGTGCTCGCTATGAATACGATGATGGTTGGATGCTCATCATCCTGCGCATTCCTTACGTCAAGGAAATACGCTCAAGAACACCCTATACCACCGTTCCATTGGGTATCATACACAAACGTGACGTCACCATAACTGTCTGCAACTTCGAGACAAACATGATGCTCGACTTCGTTTCTTATCAGCAGAAACGCGGTGAGGGATTTACCGACTATGTGGACATGATATTCCGTCTCTTCCTATGTTCCGCAGTGTGGTATCTGAAACGGTTGAAACAAATCAGCAACCTCATCGACAAAGCTAAGCATAATTTGGACCGGGAGATTAACAACGAGAGCCTCATAGGATTGAGCCGTCTGCAAGATTCGCTTACCTATTTCGTTACCTCCATACGTGGCAACGAGAACCTGCTGGCGAAGCTGAAATTCAAACTGCAAGTGGATGAGTTGGATGCCGACCTCATCGAGGACGTAAACATCGAGATGAGTCAGGCGAGAGAGACAGCGAGCATTTACTCGGACATTCTCGAATCTACGATGGACACCTATTCAAGTATCATTAACAACAACATGAACACCGTGATGCGTACGCTCACCTCGGTTTCCATCATCATGATGTTTCCAACGCTCATTGCTTCGCTTTTCGGAATGAATGTCATCAACGGAATGGAACAAAGCAAATGGGGATTTGCAGTGGCAATGCTTATCTCGGTCTTCGTTTCCGGTGCATCTTGGTGGATTTTGCGACACAAACGACTCATTTAAAACTCCATGGAATTACACCATAATTATAAAAAGAACTCATCCAATCAAAACCAACTACCGACCGGCTGCCGGTCAGAAAAGAGAAAATAGATAGAAAAAATACGATTATAAATTAGGCAGATTAAAACTTTTTATCTAAGTTTGCACTTTATAACAATTGTTTCATGCGCATAACTCGCTACAAGAGTAGCGAACTATGAACACAAGTAAAGGATAAACCCAAATCATAAACTAAAAAAAGTGACATGATGGACTCTCAAGAGAATTCCCTAAACAAGGGAACAGAAGATGTAAAGCAGCAAGAGAATGTTGCAGAACAAGAGGTGAAAGATGATGTAGTGGAAGAAAACACGAAATCCAATGCTGCGGAAAATGCGGACACGACAAGTCCCGAGCAGAAGAAAACTAAAAACTACACCTCAAAAAAAGAAATCGCAGAACGCATCAAGGAAATCTCAATCGCCGATGAAACCCCCGACAGAACGGAAGTGGAACACTTGAAGACCGCGTTCTACAAAATGCATCTCGCGGAAAGAGAAGCCAAACAAAAAACTTATATTGAGGAGGGTGGCGACCCTGAGAAGTATCAGATATTTCCGGACGAAGACGAAGAGAACTTCAAGGCTGCCATGTCTGTTATCAAAGAGAAACGACAAAAAGCTTTCTTGGAACAAGAAACATTAAAACAGGAAAACCTTCAACGCAAAGAGGCTATCCTTGAAAAATTGAAATCCATGGCAACTACGCCGGAAGAAGCCAACAAGAACTTCCAAGAGGTAAAAGCCTTGCAGCAAGAATGGAAAGCCGTAAAGCCTGTTCCACCTGAAAAAAACAACGAGTTGTGGCGCAACTATCAGCTCTACATCGAACAGTTCTACGACCTGCTCAACCTTAATCGGGAAGCCAGAGAATACGACTTCAAAAAGAACTTGGAGAAAAAGACCCAACTCTGTGAGGCTGCCGAGCGTTTAGGTAGTGAAGAGGACGTGGTCAGCGCGTTTCATCAGCTGCAAGAACTTCATCAGGAATTCAGAGAAACCGGACCGGTGGACAAAGACTTGCGCGAAGCAATCTGGACTCGCTTCAAGGCTGCAAGCACCATCATAAACAAACGCCACCAGCAACACTTTGAGAACCTTCGGGCGCGTGAGGAAGAAAATCTTACCAAGAAAACCTCGCTGTGCGAAAAACTGGAAGCCATCTTAGCACGCGAGAACAAAGGTTCTGCCGATTGGGAAAACGCGACCAAGGAGATTATCGAAATTCAAAAAGAATGGAAGACCATTGGATTCGCCCCTCAAAAGATGAATGTGAAAATCTATGAGCGATTCCGAAAGGCATGCGATGACTTTTTTGAAAGGAAAGGAGAGTTCTTCAAGAAGTTGAAACAGCAGTTTGCAGAAAATGCGGAGAAAAAGAAAGCGTTGGTGGAACAAGCAGAAGCACTCAAGGATTCCACGGATTGGAAGAAAACAACCGAAAAATTGATAGCACTGCAAAAGGAATGGAAAACCATCGGTATGGTACCGCGGAAATATGGCGATCAACTGTGGAACGACTTTTTGTCGGCTTGCAATCATTTCTTCGATGCTCGCAATGCGGCACATGCAGACGTTCGCAGCGAAGAACAAGAAAATCTTGCGAAGAAGAAACAAGTCATCGAACAACTTTCTCAGTTGTTGGAAACAGAGGCTGAGAACATACAGGAAAAAGTGCGTCGGTTATCAGACGAGTTTAATGAGATTGGGCACGTTCCATTCAAAGAGAAAGATAAGGTCTATAAGGCTTATCACGATATTCTCGACAAACTCTACAAGGAACTGAACATCACTGCTTCGCAACGCAGAATTAACAATTTCAAAAACAACCTCAAGAAAGTTGCCGACCGTGGGGCAAACGCGCTGGATAACGAACGTGGAAGACTGCTGCGCCGATACGAACAATTGAAGCAGGAGATCAATACCTACGAAAATAACCTCGGTTTCCTCAATATCAGTAGTAAGAAAGGCAACAGCTTGATTGATGACATGAAACGACGCATTCAAAAGTTGAAAGACGATATGGAGGAGACTAAGCAGAAAATAAAAGCCATTGATGCCGAAAATAAAGAATAGTGCCAGCTCGTAAGGGCTCATAACTAAATGCGAACTTTTAAAAACCGCTATCAACAAGAAGACGTTGATAGCGTTTTTTTGAAAGATGGCAGTATGTTGGCTTCGGATATACCGAACAGCTTTGCACAGTCAATCCCCTGCGTGGCAATAATAAAAAAGCCTGCTCGGACAAGCAGGCTTTTTTATTATTGATGGTTGGGATACCCGGATTCGAACCAGGAATGACAGGACCAGAATCTGTAGTGTTACCATTACACCATATCCCAATAGAACATAATTCTATGTTATCGTGATGCAAAGATACTGCGTTTTTTATGAACTTCCAAATAAATCTACTCGTTTTTTCAAAAAAAGTTTATTCCACCATGACACCTTGCTTGAGTGTTAGTTTGTCAGCACGGAAAATAGACATTCCGCACATCAAAGATACGAGCTTCACTTCAAATAAGGAAAACGTTTGTCCATAACAAATAATACGTTTTGTATAACATTGAAAATAACCCCGTTATAAATCTGATTTTAAAAGTTTAGTTTTTAAAATGTAATATCTAAGCTCCTGCTATTCAGTGCATGTTTTTGACGTTCATTGTCCCTCGTTTCCATCTCTTTTTTACGAACACTTTCTGTTTATTTGGAAAAGATAGCGAAATCGGTGATATAATTTGCAAAATAAAACAAATTTATTTTGCCTTTCAAGCGAATTGCACTATCTTTGTGGCACATAATTTAAGAACTATTAATGAACGAAACACAGAGATTATTAGATTCCATAACAAAAGGCATTCAAGACAAAAAGGGACATGGCATAGTAATTGCAGATTTGTCGAAGATCGATGGCACCATTTGCCATTATTTCGTCATTTGTCACGGTAACTCCCCCCAACAGGTAGAAGCTATCGCAGAATCGGTAGGCGACTATGTTCGCGAGCGGAATGGAGAAAAACCCGTGAATTGCGTAGGGTTGGGCAACAACAAATGGGTTGCCATGGATTTTGTCGATGTTTTGGTTCATGTTTTTGTTCCGGAAACCCGGACTTATTATGACCTTGAGCATCTTTGGGAAGACGCTACACTCACCTCAATAGCTGATTTAGACTGAGGATGGATGTCGGAACGGTCGGATTTTAATAATCAATAAATTTATGTAAATGGACAATCAGAATTTGGACAACAAACCCAACATGCCGAAAATGCCAAAGTTCAACATGAACTGGCTCTATGTGCTTGCCATTATTTTCGCGTTGATATTCTTCACAACGGGCGGTCCGGAAAACATGTTCGAAGGTGGGGATAGCATCAGAAAAGATTATACTACTTTTCAGACATATATTAATAAAGGTTATGCCACTCGAGTTGTAATCAATAAGAACGAGAGCTCACTAAAAATGTATGTCAGTCCCGATCATATCCGGGAAATTTTCAAGCGGGGCACGGCACAGGTTGGCAACAATCCATACATCACTGTTGAAATAGGCTCCATCGATAATCTTGAGACATTCCTCAACGCCGCTGTGAAGAATCGAAAAATTCAAGGTTACAGCTATGAGAACAAAGACGAGAATGGATTTAAGGATATCCTAATCAGTCTTATTCCATGGATTTTCATCATTGGATTTTGGATTTTCATCATGCGCCGAATGAGCGGAGGAGCCGGTGGTGGTAACGGTGTGTTCAGCGTAGGCAAGTCGAAAGCCAGACTGTATGAAAAAGCCGGTGAATTGGGGATAACCTTTAAGGATGTGGCAGGTCAGGAAGGAGCCAAACAGGAAGTGCAAGAGATTGTGGAGTTTCTTAAAAACCCCAAGAAATACACCGAGTTGGGAGGTAAGATACCAAAGGGAGCACTCCTTGTTGGACCGCCGGGAACCGGTAAGACGCTCCTTGCCAAAGCCGTGGCAGGAGAAGCCGGCTCACCCTTCTTCTCCATGAGCGGATCTGACTTCGTGGAAATGTTCGTTGGAGTTGGTGCAAGCAGGGTAAGAGATGTGTTCCGTCAGGCAAAAGAGAAAGCTCCGTGCATTATTTTTATTGACGAGATAGATGCCGTAGGTCGCGCGAGGTCAAAAAATCCATCCATGGGTGGCAACGATGAGCGTGAGAATACGCTGAATGCGCTACTTACCGAGATGGACGGCTTTGGCACAAATAGTGGCGTGATTGTGTTGGCTGCCACCAACCGCGTTGATATGCTCGACAAGGCATTGCTCCGTGCCGGACGATTCGACAGGCAGATACACGTTGATTTGCCCGACCTTCCGGAGCGCAAGGCGATATTCCAAGTGCATTTGCGTCCTCTGAAACTCGATAAAAATTTGGATATAGACCTTTTGGCGCGTCAGACCCCTGGGTTTTCTGGTGCCGATATAGCCAACGTATGCAATGAGGCTGCGCTGATAGCGGCGAGACACAATAAGCGAGTCGTAGGCAAACAAGATTTCCTTGATGCCGTTGATCGCATCATTGGAGGGTTGGAGAAGAAAACGAAGATACTCACGGCGGAGGAGAAACGCACCATAGCCCTCCATGAAGCAGGGCATGCCACCGTCAGTTGGTTCTGTGAACATGCCAATCCGCTTGTGAAAGTAAGCATTGTTCCTCGTGGGCAGGCACTGGGTGCAGCATGGTATCTGCCCGAAGAACGCCCCATCACGACGAAGGAGCAAATGCTCGATGAGATGTGCTCGCTCCTTGGTGGACGAGCTGCGGAGGAATTGTTTACCGGGCACATCTCAACCGGTGCCATGAACGACCTCGAACGTGCCACGAAGAGCGCGTTTGGCATGATAGCCTATGCGGGGATGAGCGATAAACTGCCCAATATTTGTTATTACAACAATCAAGATCCGGGTTTCCAAAAGCCTTATTCGGAAACCACTGCTAAGGCGATAGACGAAGAAGTGTTAAAGATGATAAATGATGAGTATGCACGCGCCAAACACATTTTGTCCGAACATAAGGAAGGACACAACCGCTTGGCTCAAATCCTCATAGAGCGAGAGGTGATTATGGCTGAAGACGTGGAGGAAATATTCGGGAAACGTCCATGGGTAAGTCGCACTCAGGAATTGATGGACTTGGAGGAAAAGTCTGAACTTAGATTGGAGGATATGCCGGATGAGGTGAAACAAGCGCAAGCCGATCACGAGGCGGCTGTAAAGACAGGCGAGAATAATTCTCAAACAGAAAGCGAAAAGGCTGTCGATACCACTTCTGAGCAATCGCAAAATACCCGGAAAGAGAATGACTGACAAGCAAAAAAATCTGATAACACGCGCCGTTACCGGTGTGCTTTTCGTGACAATCATGGTGGCAGGCTTTCTTTCTCCCCATTATATGGTGTTGTTGTTTGCTACTATCACCGGGCTGACGTTGTGGGAGTTTACGACACTTGTTTCACAAATGGAGCATGTGAATATTAATCGGTTTATCTCTACTGTCGCGGGGGTTTACTTCTTCGTTGCTTTAGCCGGTCAGCGGTTAGGCTTTGTTGAGGGTTTCAGCGTGTTTGTACCCTATATTCTTACCATTATTTATCTTTTCCTGTCAGAGCTTTATCTAAAGAACGAGAATCCCATCTTGAATTGGGCTTACACGATGTTGGGACAAATGTATATTGTCCTTCCCATTTCGATGATTAACATTCTGGCATTTCAGCACGATCTCAATGGACAGACAACCATCGACCTGCTTTTGCCCTTGAGCGTGTTCATCTTTTTGTGGACCAACGACACAGGCGCATATTGTTCAGGATCGCTTTTCGGAAAGCACAAACTCTTTCCGCGCATCAGCCCTGCAAAGACTTGGGAGGGCAGTATTGGAGGTGGCATCCTCGTAATTGCGGTGGCGGTGTTGATAGGCTATTTCACCGGAAAAGATGGCAACGTCAATATGCTCACCATTCCACAGTGGATAGGGTTGGGTATCGTTGTTGCTGTATTCGGTACATGGGGCGATTTGGTAGAAAGTCTTTTCAAGCGCACACTGGGTGTAAAGGATAGCGGTAATATTTTGCCCGGTCATGGTGGTATGCTCGACCGATTCGATTCATCGCTGATGGCTCTTCCAGCAGCTGTGGTGTATCTTTATGCACTGACTATTTTCTGAAAAAGTTGTCTGTCTTCGCTCTAAAGGGTTTAGAAAAAATCATTTCTATGCCGCTTTAGAGCAAACACCGGTTCATCTCGTGTGACGTGGGAGAAATTAGGTGGGTATGCGGTATGCAATCTGTGCAGTCGGATAAATGAATAAATGCAGATAGTTTCGTTCTAATATACCGTGGCTAAGGCTTATATTCCACAAATGCCTCCATTGCCTCGTAACAAGCTAACCCCAATTTATCATAGATGGTTGCCGTTCCACGATTTCTGTCTTCCGCGCGTTGCCAAAAAAGTCGTTCATCGTTGCCCAAGAACGGTGCGTTTTCCATCTGACTTTGATGCTTCAGAATACTGTCTCGCTTTGCTCGCAGCTCTTCCGGGCTCATTGGGACGCACATTTCTATATTCTCTATCTCCCATTCTGCCCATGCACCCCGATACATCCAGATTCTGCAATCGGATATCCAGCTTGCGTTTGCTTTTTTTTCTTCTTCGATAGCTGTTAGTACAGCCTCAGTACATTTTTGATGCGTGCCGTGTGGGTCTGCCAAATCGCCCGCAACATAAATCTGATGAGGCTTGACTTTAACCATTAGGTTGCGCACAATCTTCACATCAGCTTCCGACATGGGAAACTTTTCTATCTTTCCACTCTCATAGAATGGCATGTCGAGAAAGTGGACATGAGTTGGAAGCAGGTGATTGAACGCACAGGCGGTGCGTGCCTCTCCACGGCGTATGAGTCCTTTGATGGCGAGAATATCTTTCGGGTCTGTATCCCCTTCTTTCTTGGCAAGCAGGAAATCTTTTATATCCTTGTATTTACCCCTTATTACTTCATTTTTATCAGTACCGAACAACTTATTAAATCCATTGACGAAGTGCATATAACGCATCACTTCCTCATCGTTTACGGCGATGTTCCCACTGGTTTGATAACCCACATGAACATCATGTCCCTGCTCTACGAGTTTGCGCAGTGTGCCTCCCATGGAAATAACGTCATCATCGGGATGGGGAGAAAATACCAGCACACGTTTCGGGAAAGGCTTTGAACGTTCCGGGCGATAGGCATCTTCGGTGTTGGGTTTACCACCGGGCCACCCGGTTATGGTATGTTGCAAATCGTTGAATATCTTTATGTTGGCATTATAGGCAGAACCATATAAAGCCAATAGCTCAGAAAGCCCATGCTCATTGTAATCCTTATTGGTAAGTTTTAATATCGGCTTGCCCGTTATGCCACACAACCAGACCAATGCCGCACGCGTCAGCTTGTCGTTCCAGTCGCAATCAGCCACCAACCATGGATGAACCACGCGGGTCAGTCTGCCTGCGGCTGCCATGTCGGTAATCACTTGTGCGTTTCCGTGGGATTGCAGAAAAGTGGCAGGAAATGTTTCTGTCATTTTTCCCTCCACCGTTTTTTGTATAATCTCTGCCTTTTCATCTCCCCATGCCGCGAGGAAGATTCTTTCAGCTCGCAAAATGGTCTGCACCCCGACCGTAATCGAGCAAGGAGGCACTCGATCCGGTGATCCGAAACTCAAGGTCATTTCCTGTCGGACTGTGTTGTCGATTAAGATAAGACGCGTTGTGGAGGTGATGCCCGACCCCGGTTCATTCGCGGCGATATTTCCCATCCTGCCAATCCCCAATAACGCAATGTCAATACGTTCGTAGCTACTAATCCGATGTTCGTAAAGACGACAATGTGCCTGAACCTTATCTTGTGGAGCATGTCCATCGGGCGACATGATATTTTGAGGTTTCACGTCGATATGGTTTAACAACCGCTCGCGTAACTGGCACATGGCAGAATTCTGTCCCTCATCCTTCAAAGGATAATATTCGTAAGCATTGAAGATGATTACGTTGGAGAAGCTCAATCCTTTCCGATGTTTGGCTACCAATGCGTTGAATATGGGCGTTAGAGAATTGCCCGTACCTAAGAGAAGCACACAAGGCTCACCTGCCTCTTGTCGTATTCTGATGGTGCGTTCAATGGTATCTGCCACCTTTTCTGCTCCCCCTTCCACTGTTGGGAATATTGATGTGGGAATATTCTCGAAGCGCGTAAGCTCCGATTGCTCAACTGCCGTCCGGGGATTGTAAAATTTCTCCGGTATTCTGTTGCAAACTATATTTTTTCTTGTCTCTGAAGCCATTGTCATTACCTCCTTTTCTGTTTTTTCAGCTAATCCCCAACTGCACCTCTCAAGCCATTTCGTTGCGCTTCTATTGTTCCGGAAACATCTGATACACATTCAATCCAAATTCCCGCGCATAGGCATAGATGTGTTCTAAAATATCGGAAACAGAGGCTTCGTAAGATACCCAATCCGTGGTGCCTATGAAAAAATACAGTTCGATGGGTGTTCCGCTTTGCGTTGCCTCAAGCTGACGAGCCATTAAAGTCATGTTTGAATTCACGTCAGTGCGTTTCCTCAAATAGGCTTCAAGGTAACTGCGAAACAGTCCGATGTTCACTGTGCTCTCTTTCAATTGTTCGGGGTTGGCAAGTTGCTTCTCCAACAAGTTCCGACGAAGCTCCTCATCGATGAGTTTCACACTTTTTACGTCAAAGAAAATCTTGCGTTTCACTTGTCGATTTCCATTGTCCTGCATTCCTTTCCAGTTCTGAAACGCTCCGTTTACCAATGTAATGGGAGGCACGGTGGTAATGGTGTTGTCGAATTGTTGCACCTTTACCGTCGTGAGTGTTATATCAATCACGTTGCCATCCACAGGAGTTCCGGGAACAGTTATCCAATCGCCCACACTCACCATCTCGTTGCTTGTCAGTCGAATGCCTGCCACCAATCCTTCAATGGTGTCCTTAAAGACCAACATCAAGATGGCAGATGTTGCTCCCAAGCCGGCGAAAAGCGACATCGGACTTTTGTTTATCAATACGGCTATCACGATAATGACGGCAATGAAGATGACAATGATGCGTAGCACACCGACAAACGACTTGATGTATTGTTTCTTAGAGCTTCCGTTATCTCCACCAAGGAGGCTGATCCGGTTTACGGTTTGTACAATGAGGCGTGTGGAATTGATGACAATATAGACGGCCGTAAGTCGCGTGAGCATTTCCCTGACAATGGGGAATTGGTAGAAAACCATAGGTAGCAGCTCCCACAGAACGACAGCGGGAACGATGCTGCATGCCGTTAGGAGCACTTTCTCATCGAAGAGGACATCGTCCCATTGCGAAGGCGTCTTTTTTGTTATCCGAAGAGCGAACGGCACCAAGAGCTTCCTGCACAACCAGCCGGAAAGCAAGGTGAGAAAAACGGCAATAACTACCAGCAGCAAATGTCTGACCACCGGTACGGAAGCTCCCTGTAAACCGAGAGCGTTTAGGACTGTCTCTACAAAAATTCTGATATCATCCATAATCACTTATTGAGTTAAAGCTATACATATTTTATTCTGCAACCGGCGTGCCGGACCGGAATACATCCCACCATTGAGAATGATGGCAAAGCACAGGCTGTGCCCATTGGAGGCTGTGAGATAGCCTGCCAGTGAGCTGACCCCCTTCAACGTACCGGTCTTGGCGCGCACATTCCCTGTCGCCGATGTGTGTCGCATGCGCTTACGCAGCGTGCCATCAACGCCGGCAACAGGCAGCGTCCCGATTAGCGTGTTGTAAATATCGCTGTTCTTATAGGCATGGCGCAACATTCGTACTACGAGTTCCGGACTGACATAATTATACAGGGAAAGCCCGGAACCATCAGCCACATGATAATGATAAGGATTTAATCCGAGTTTTCTTATCAGCTTGTTTGTCTCTTCGCGTGCCTGCCGGGCAGAGCTCCACGCACCTCCTCCGGCAGCAGCGATTTGATAGAATATGGCTTCGGCGTAGAGATTGTCGCTTTCTTTCATCATGCGGTGCATGACTTCTTCAATGGAATGGAAGCGTGTCGTGATGAGTTGCGCATCCTTGGGAAGCGTTCGCTCGTTCACACTTCCTTCGTGCCCGATACCCATTGCTCTAAGCCGATGTCTGAGTTGCGTGATGAAATTGTCGTGCCTGCCGGCAAGCAGTGGTGTCAGCAGTGGGTTCTTGTCGTCCCAACACCAGCCGCTTCCGTAATCTTTTTTATCCTTAAAGGAGAGGTCGGCATAGAAATTTCCTTTGATGGTGGTAATGCCCAAATCGCGCACCGACTCGGCAATTGCAGTTATGTCTCTACTATTTATCTTTGGATCCATTCCTCCCACGCAATAGATGTCTCCATTGAGCACATGGAGCGAATCGTCGATGGTTCCGGTATAATAAATTCGCGTGCTGAAGCTGTAATCTGCCCCCAATCTGCAAAGAGCAGTGATGGCGGTTATTAGTTTCATGGTGGATCCCGGTCGCAACTGCGCGCGTTGGCGATAGGCGTAAAGACAACTGTCTGCTGTCAGATCCCACACCTGCACTCCCACCTGCGTTGTTTCCATCAGGTCGCCTTGTAAGATGCCGTCCAAGCGAACTTTTATCTTCTCCTGCCATGAGAGTGCACTGTCGTTTTGAAAACTTGCTATCGAGTCGTCATCTTCTTCGGCTTCATCTTCGGCTTCATTGGTCGCGACGATTAAGGCTTTGGGTTCTTCGCCTTTCATCGAGCGAGCCACCTCGGCACTATCCAAACGCACTTGAGCTGTAACAGGCAACACTGCCGGCATGCTCATCAAGAATAGATATATGTATCTTAATTTCATATTCGTTTCTCTATTTCAGCGATAAACCCTTCTCGGTTGTACGGTTGCAGACTGATAACCTTCCCACTCTTCAGATGCAAGAGTACGTAACTCCCCAAGGAAAAGGCTAACGGCAGTTCTTCCAATCGTTCTATCCTATCCAGCGGAATGGTCTTCTTACGGTGAAATCTGCCGTGGTCTATAATCAGTTTCCCATCGGTTGTAATGGTATAGGCAGTGCCTATCACTCTGAAGATGGACACAAACGTGGCTATACCAAAGCAGATGCCCATGCCCACAAGCAGAAAGCTCTCCCGATGGAGAAGGCAGTACAAGGAAGCACCGGCAAAAAGCACGATTGCCAACCATTCTTGCAACATTATGCGATGTTCAAAGGTTCTGTTCATATTCCGGAAACTAAGTTCATCTTGCAAAAGTACAAAAAAAATCAGACAGAAAAGTGCTCATTGGCAATTTATGGTCTCCGAATGTCCAATGCATTTTCTCTTCGTGTTTTGAAAGAGAGCTCCGGCTTCCGGGCAGCCGAAAAGCACTGAGAAACGGACTTAAAAAAACGAAGTCTGCAATCGTTTGAAATTCAACACCTTACAACTTCCATTTCAAAAGGTAAGCTTTTGGCAGTCAAAAGCTTACCTTTTGCAATGCAAAACCTTAGCTTTTGCGAGGCGAAAGCTCACTGTTTGGAAATTCATCGTTGAAATTGCCATGCTTCATGGCTTGTTTTATCGGGTCAGACTCATCTTCAGACTGAGTCCGAAATCGTGTGTGGTGGTGGGATAACTGCCTGATGAAAGTAGCGGCGTGTTGATTTGCAAATCGTAATACAGACTGGCTGTAATCAATCGGCTCAAGGTGTAATCGCCCGTGAAGGAGAATTTGAACGCGGTATTGCCACTCGAAGCCGACGAGGTTAAGGTAGCAATGTCGCGCGTGATGGCAGCTTGTCGCCGATAGCTCATGTTAAGACGAAGATTCAGGTCATGGTTTATTCCGCCACTGTTGCGAGCATTGTTGGAATTGTTCTGCCGCTGGTTGTTGTTCGCTCCCTTTTGTTTGAGGTTTTTCACCAAACGAGGGTTGCGTCCTCCGAAGAGATTGACGTTGTTTACACGGTAGCCCAATCCGAGCACCCAGTCCTTTGAGGTTGCCTCGGTTATCTGCACACTGGTCATGGAAAGGGATACGACACGCGTCTGCCTGTATTCCAATCGTGCCGTGAGGTTGTTTTGCATCGTTACATCAATGCCCAATAAAGGTGAAAACGCCTCATTGATGCTCACTTGAGAGATATTGTACATTGAGCTTGGCAAGGGCGCACCTGAACCTGCGTCAGCGATAAAGCCGAGTCCGTTCATGTATTCCTGCCACGTGCTGTAACTTTGGTACGACCCTATGGCAAAGATACTTTTGTAAGCATGATTGATATTAACACTCTTGAAGATATCCTTGAAGACAGCCAAGCGCGACAAACCACTATAACGCAGAGTCCAGTTGGGCAGCAGACTCCGCAAGCCGGGAAACAGGTTCAGTCCGTTCCCCGACATGCTCGTGTAGGCATTCAGAAAAGCGGGAATCATGACATCGGCACTGTACTTATTCACGGCTCCCACAGCGGGGTTGAACGTTCCTCCTCCGAACGAAGCCGGATAATGTGCCCCTTGATAGCTTTCCTCCACGCGGTCGCGATAGACATCGAGCGACTTCGCGAATTTCTCGAACGCAGCACTGCGATACCCATTGTTAGCATCTCCCTGACGTTCGAATGCGGTTCCTAACGAGATGGTTGTCATTGTGAGCGTACCACTTTGTGTGGTGGGATTGCCTACGTACATGTACTGAATGCTCTTCGATACCGTTTCCGTGCGACTGGCGTTAAGGTCTATCTTTAAATCGCGTAGAGGTTCGAGCGTCATGCGCAGTTGCAGGTCTTCCGTTTTGTTGGTAGTGGCAGGGGTAGCCACGCTGTCTGCCATCAAGAGCCAATTGTTCTCTCGCGCCTTGTCGATATAACTATCGCCTACCAATCCGAACGCGAAGTCAAGTCCCGGCGATAATGCACCCTGTCCGCGCGTCTGACCAAACGCATCGCCAATGGTAGGCATGAATCCGGGCAACGACATGGAATATTGGTTGCGATAAGAGATGCTCGCCGTGCGTACCATCATCAAGGCTCGGGCAACACACTGAGCGGTTTTGTACCATCCTTGATTATCGAGAGGTGTTTTGGGAGTAACGGTAAGTTTCAGTCTGAGCGTGGAATCGGTCTTATTGTAGAGTTTCACACGGTTCTCATCCATCTTCTTCCACTTCAGTTTCATGGCGTGTCCGTCGGCATCCTTGAATGAAACCCTTATGCGCTTGGTTTTCTTCGCGTGCGAAACCACGATGGCACTATCGGCAGGCAAGGTAACTTCCTGCTCAAAGCTCTTGGCATTCTTCGGCAACGACTTCTTGTAGTTTTTGTTCTGCTTGTCGAGTTTCAAGTTTTTATCATCGACTACAGTTCGCTCGTTCAGCCTTCTCCTTTGGTCGATTTTCGATTTGGGCGACTTCCTGAACCGCTCGTTTGTCTTTTTCAGGAATGGGACGTGATTGTAGAGTCGCTCGAAATTCAAGGTTCCGTTGATATTGAGCATTCGGTTGGTGGTAATCGTATTTCCCAAAGACGTTCCATCCTCCAAATCAGTTCCGCGCACCCAAGTGTATGCTGCCGTGTAATTAGCGTCAGAGTTGATCCAGTCGAATATTGGGACGAGATTCAGCGGCAGCTGATAAGAAAGCGTGAAATTCTGCTGGTAATCGAGCGGCGTCCCAAAGTTTTTGATGCTCGTCCATACCGAATCCTTCCACGCTGCATAACTGTCGGCATAGAGGTCTTTATTAATAGGTGTGTATGGCTCTTCTATCTCTGCATGGGTCGCGCTCTGGAAGTTCACGTGGAGATTGCGAGTGAAATCCCATCGAATGGAAAAATCGCGGTTCCACAGGAACTGCTCGTTAAATGTGAGGGGCAACATGTTGTTCTCGGTTGCTTCCATGTCGCGCTCCTGCAACTCGTAATAACTTCTGGTTATCTCGGTGTTGAACGCTACATTTTGTGGCAACCAGTTCAGTTCAAACCGTTTGAACAAGTCGAAATATTTTGATTGGCTTTTAATGGCTTTCTTGAAAGGTGTCCACGGCTTATACACAGGTGTCCAACTGTAATTCATCGCTCCGCGCCAGTTGTCCTCATTCTCGTAAACGGTAGTCTCGCCGGAAGTGTGAGAATGGGAATGACTGTACGAAAAGGAGAAGTTGGCAGGATCGTAAGGCATCGGGTGTCGCTTGGTTTGTATGCCCACGCGGACATTCGATAAAGAGAAATTGGTGGTGGTGCGCTTCGTTACGGCAATCGATTCTATGGAGTCGCGCTCCTGTCGGGTTGCGGCACCATCGAGAGCATCGCTCAATTCCATATCTGTGTCGAGCGGATTGTATTTGGGACGGCTCTCATTCTTGGTTACGCTGTAATAAAGCGGTGCGGAAACCTTTGCCTTGTCGGGGAAGAACTTACCCAATTCCAGATTGGCGGTAACCGAAACGTCGGTATTGGTCTCTTGTTGTCGCTCGTTCACGCCTTGTTCCAATCCGCCAAAGCCTTCTGTACTGTGAGTGGCATTCACATCTATCGTACCAAAATCGGAAAGTTGAACGTTCATTTGACCTTTTGCCGCCCAACCACCTTCGTTGTTAAATTCGAGTAAACGCATCTCGTTGAGCCACACTTCCCCACTCTTTTCGACTCCCGACAAGTTGCGCACACCAATGATCATCGTCTTTATCTCGCCCAACGTCGGATTGCCCATCACGCTGACGCGATTGCCGGGACGGTTTTCATCGTAGATAGAGAATTCCCGGTTGTAGCTTGCCGTACCATTTCCGCGTCCTTCGTTGCGCAGACGTTTCACGGTGGTAAAGAGCGAGACGGGAATGTCGAGCATATTCTCTGCGGGCCATACCGCTTCGCACCCCTGCCTTGAATAAGTGTCATAGCGACCGGGAGGAGTCAGCTTCAATGGGATTTCATATTCGTAATAGTTGTTCTTATAATCCGACCCCAAACGTATGAAAACCGCCAATTGGTTGTCAGAAAGATTGGTCGTGTTTTGTTCTAACGCGTTGGCATGAACGAACATCTGTAAGCGTTTGTACTGCCGAATGTCAAGTGTGGTGTTCTTATAGACCGCTTTCGACTCCTTGTTGCCGAGCCGGTGCACCATCATCGCCAACGCCTGCTCATTGCTTTGCACGAGTTGAGGCTGTGTGGGGTCTTGCTCGCGATTGATTCCGGGTGGCAGGACGTAATTTACCGGTGTCTTGTCGTTATTCTCTTCTATGCTCACTGCGCTGACTTCCATGCTGCCCGATGTGGAAGCGGAGTTGGTGAGTGTCTGCAAATACTGTCGCCACTCTCCTCTGACAAGGTCAAAAGTGGCAAAGCGTAACACGATGGGTTTCTCAAAATCGGTAAGAAATAAGCGCATGAAGCGGATGCTGGTAAAATCGCCAATCGATCCCACGCGCTTTTGATACTCTCTCACCGGTATTCGGAATTGATACCATGTGGCATCTTCCGTCTTTCCGTTCCGTAATTTCACAGAAGCCGTCCGCTTATCGACGATATAGTTTCGTCCCACCTCCATATCTTCCGGTCGAATGCTTACCTTGTACTGATAATATTTCTCATATTCGTTCAGTGTGTAATCCTGATTAATGTCTTCCACGTCAGGCGTTGTCTTGTAGGAGGTGTCGTAACGCTCATTTCGGTTGTC
This sequence comes from Prevotella brunnea, assembly GCF_008016795.1. Lineage (GTDB taxonomy): Bacteria > Bacteroidota > Bacteroidia > Bacteroidales > Bacteroidaceae > Prevotella > Prevotella brunnea. The sequence continues at coordinate 21,196 of NZ_SDIK01000006.1, read as the reverse complement.
GTTGTCGGGTGAGTTTCCCTGCGGATTGTTTATCCTTTTGTAACGCTGAAGGATGGAAGCCTGCATTCTATCCCAGTCCGACCCACGATAATAATGATAGTTATCGTTTGCCGGATCCGCCCAAATAGAGTCGAAAACCGCCTGATTTGTATTTGCCCGAGCATAGGTCAGGAAGTCTTGATACGACTCGAATCGTTGTTCTTCCTCATCGTTCAATCCGTTCAAGCCCACGTCCTGCAAGGCGCGACTGCCTGCTGTGGTGGCGAAAGCGTAGGTTACGGTAGCCTGTGTGGGAATTTTTCCCCACTGTGTGGTTGTCCAAGCCTTGCTTCCATCCACCGGCATACCGCTCTCGTAGAACTTCTTGCCATCGCGCAACACATCTTCCGACACCTCACCAAGGTTGATATAGAAGTCGCCACCATAGTTTTTGGCGTCCGCTTGTTTATTGGTATAGATGAAGGGGTCGAGCATCCAAAATTCAATGTATTCGATATTGGCAGCCTCGAAGTCGTTGTTATCAAGTTTTCGCATCATTCCGCCCCATTTTTGCTTGGGATTGGGTAATCGACCGTTCAAGTCCAGTGTGGGATTGAAGTTGTAAGGACCTCGCTCCGTCGGATAAAAAGCCAAATTAAGGATGGGTAATGTGGATGTGGAACCGTTGTAACTGCTTTGGTCGCGATTAGGGAACAGTTCGTGAACATAGACCTCCCTGACGTAATGATTGGAGAGTTGTTCCAAGTCGCTCTTGATATGTCCCGGTGTGAGCGAGCTGCTGCGTCGTGTAAAGAGCGGATCGATGTTGTACCATGCCAGCAAACTGCGGTTGTAACCACTGCGAAGCGTTGTCTTATCGGACGATTCCGAGAAGTCGGAGGGCACGCTTGAGATGCTCCAGTTGGTGGGTTGGCTCACGTCGATGGTATTCTTGGTATTCTCGAAGTCATCCAGGTAGGACGCGTTATCCTGCGTTCCCTTGCTTTGTCCGGCGATAAGCTGTGCGAACTCTGCCGAGAAAGAGATGTGTGAGGGCTGTGTAAGGTGCAGGAAGGGAATTTTGTCCAATATATTGGTGAGCCATTGGCTTTCCTTTTTCCAACTCATGTTCAGTCCCCAGATAGTGTTGTTCAGAGGTTCTGCCCCCATGTTCACCTTCGTTGTCAAGGCTTGTTCCGACAGGTGCATAAAAGTTCCGCCAATGATGAAGTTCTTTGAGAAATCATATTCCCAATTCAAACCAAACATGGTTTTGCGTTCCTGACCGTAATCGCTCTGACTTTCCAACGAGACGTTCACCGCCGTACCTGCGTCTATGATGCTTTGGTTGAGGATTGTAACTTCTCCGGCACTGTAATCCACACTGTAATCCGACCCCTCCGTGAGGGTTACGCCACCTGCCGTTACCGTAACGGAGCCTTGTGGCACATTATACGCCCCCAGCGAGATTACGTTGGCACTCGTTCCGCGAAACTGTCCAATCAGCAGAAACTTGTCTTTCTCGGCTATCTGTTTGGCAATGGTTTTTGTCGAGTCGTATAATTCAGTGAAAGCGTACTTCTTCGCGGTTGTTTCCGCCACACCGTTTGCTGTCAGGTACTTATATAAATAATTACCAAATGGTTCCACAGCGGGGAAAAACACGCGTCCGTTCGTTACCGTATAGCCTTCCACAAAATCGAAATAGCCATTGGGATGCGCGTTGTTGTTATTGTCCAAGCGGTCGGCTCCCAACACTTTTATCAGCGTGCGGTCTTTCACTTGTGGTTCGGGGATGTAAGAAAGGTAAACACCCGCTGTGTCGCTCTGAAACTTTACGTCCAGTCTGAACTTGTCGCGTTCAATGTTAGAAGCGAGATAATACACGTTTTTCATCATCAAGTCCCAGTTTGCCTGTCGCGGATTGTTACTCGTATTCTTCAGAGATTTTACGAACAGAGCTTCCGAGACGTTTGTTCGGTCGCTCGCAAACTCTCCCACCTGATAGGTTACGCCACCATAGGTGTATTCATACGCCACCGCCAGTACTTGGTCGGTTTGCAATCCGGATCGCAACGACACATATCCGAGTGCATTGTTCACTGTATATTCGGAGCTGTTCAGCAACCGCGCGTTGGACAACTTCTCATAATCGTTCCCCCCGACAAGCCCTATTCCTTCCAACACGGTGGCAGATTGGTCGATGTCGCGTGCCTCCGGATGGTTTTGCGCGATAGCGGCGTATTCCCCATTGGCGGCATTTGATGGAACAGCACCCGAGCCACTGCCCCAAAGGTCGGGACGACCCACGTTCAGATTTTCTCCCAAATCGCTCAATGCCACGATATTGCGCGTGTTGTTTGTGGTTCCGGTCTTATTCGTAACCCATATTTCCACACGGTTAATGGTGATGCCTGTCGTAAGGTTGGGTAGTGTCTTCATGGCGGCGTCGTACCTATTTCGGAACGAATGAGAGAGAAAGAAGTGGCGATTTTCTTCGTAATCGGCTGCCGAGAACTCAAAGGGCGTGAGCTGTTTGCCTCCTTTCGAGCTGACACTCTTGTTGGAAGACTTCTTTTGCGACAGTACGGTCTGCAATTTTAGCTTTCCAAACTGCAAATCCGTTCGAATACCGAAGAGCGAAGACGCTCCTTGTACCAGCGAGTTGTTCGATGGGAACGAGATGTTTCCGCCTTCAACGAGTTTGATAATTTCATCTTCCTTACCTTCATAGCGCAGCTTGAAGTTTTGCGAGTCGAAGTCGAACGTTGCATCGGTGTTGTAATTCAGGTTCATGTTCACCTTGTCGCCCACTTTCCCATTGACGTTCAGGTTTATTTTCTCATCGAAATTCATGGTGGTTGTCTTTCGATTTCTGATGGGTAGGGCGGGGTTATCAATGTTTTTCAGAGTGGCACCGAACTTCATTTCTGCCGTTCCTTGTGTCTTGATGCGTACACCTCCGGGACCAAAGATTTTCTCTGCCGGTCCGAGCGAGAAGTGCATATCGGTAAAATCGAACTTTTCCTTTCCTTTATTTTCCAGTATTTCTTTGTTCTTGGACCGATAATAATCCGCAAAACTTCGTTTTTCGCTCCATGCCATGTACTCCTCAGGAGTCATCATGACAGGGGCGGTGATGTAGGTGTTCCCAATCTTATTACCAATGACATATCTGTTGAGCGAATCGTTGTACTCCACCGTCTGTCGGATGTTCTCCGGACGCGCGAGGTCGTAGGAGCCTTGCTCAAGGTCGCCGTAGGTAATGGGTACGGTGCGTTGCACCTTCCAACGCGGATGCAAGAGTGAATCGGGTATTTCCTCATCCTCAATCTCCACTTGTCGTAAAGTTATCGTGTCCTTTCGTGTCGTGTCTGGCGGAGCAGTGGCGGCAACCCACTTTCGCGCGAATGGCAGCCCACCCGTGACGTTTCGTTCCCATGCCAGCAGACTGATGCCTGCCACAGGGATGAGAAGTAACAATATGTATAGCCTGAGTTTCATTTCGGCGGCATGGAAGCCGTACGCCTTTCCTTATTTTATTTGCTTCAATGCCAGTTTTACCACTTGCTCCACAGGCAAGTCGGGAGCTTCGCTTAATATTGCGGTAACAATCTTTGCCGAAGGAGCGGGCGAAAATCCCAACATTGTCAGCGCGCCCACCGCCTCGTCTTTCACGGCTGAGTTTACATTTGGTGCTCCGGGTTGTCTGCTCACGTGAAGTTCTTCGGCAATGCCACTCTGCACAATCTTATCTTTCAAATCGACGATAATTCTTTGTGCCGTCTTCAATCCGATGCCTTTCACAGTCTTGAGCATTTTATCGTCGCCGTTGGCGATAACGTTACATAGTTCGGAGGGCGTCAGGGAAGAGAGAATCATGCGTGCGGTGTTGGCTCCCACTCCCGAAACGGTGATAAGCAGTTGATAGAGTTGTCTCTCCTGCTTCATGGCAAAACCATAGAGGGTAAAGTTATCGTCCCGTCCTCCGGTCATGAGCGACTCATGCACATAGAGTTTCACTTCTTTCTTACCTTGAAGGGCACTATAGGTATTGAGCGAGATGTTCAGCGCATACCCCACACCATTGGCTTCAACCACTGCCAACGCGGGGGTCAGGTCGGCCAGTTCGCCCCTGATATATTCTATCATAACAATATTTTTTCTTTTCTCTTGTTACCGAAGCAACCGAAATATATTTTCCAAATAACGAAATTCGATGCATATTATTGTATCGGGAGGTGATTTTATCCTCCATCGGTCATTAAAAAAATCAATAAGAATTTCAAGCGACAGCCAAAAACTTAGCTTTCGCATCATAAACGCTTAGCTTTTGAATGCTAAACGCTTAGCTTTTGGAATGCACGTTTTAAGCGATTGATTATCAATGGCTTTCCACAGATTATTTTTTGTACGATTAATATATCCATAAGGTTCTGTGCTTATTCCCTCGGTGTGCAGGCATGATGGGTGTCCGGTGGAGAAACGTAGTGAACGGAATCGCCACGTGATTGTCTTTTGAGATATATCGGTAACCGTTGATAGCTGAAAAGAGGATGTGTCCATGTCCCGACACACCCTCCAATCAATATGAATAGATGATTGTCTGTCTCCGGTACTAATACCTTTCCAGACTACGTTCCCGAAGAAAGCTCAGTTTACTCCCATTGTAAGGTATAAGGATGATAGGCATCTTTATCGATGTCTGTTCCTTCCTCCATGAGATTATCCGGTAACTGAAGTTGTTTCGGACTCAACTGAGGGCCTCCACCCGGCTGGGGATGGAACTCTATGGAGCCCGCGAGAAGTGTGGCGGTTTCCAAAACAGCCATGCACTTTGTTTCTGGTTTTATGTATTTTTCCATGACGCTAAGTTTTTATTTTTCTAAATCTTGTGAAATGCTTGCGATGCGTACCGCGATTATTTCACGATGTATTTCTTTCCGTTCTGTATCACGATGCCTTTATAGCCTTTGTTCACACGCTGACCGGCAATATTGTACATCGGAGCATCCTCATTCAGAGTCTCGTTGGCAACGATGTCGTTAATTCCGGTTGCATCGCTGAGAAGGAAGCAGCTTTTCGCCTCTACCGTCTTCGGCAATTTCAAGTATGCCTTGTGAGCGGCGTTCTTGAATGCCTCGCCCGTTGCGTTGCCCCAATAGAAGCCGACGGAAGCGGGATCTGATTCGGCATTGACGTTCAGCTGATAGAAGTATGCCTCGGCATCTGCCGTGAGCTGCGTCTCGTTATCGGTTCCCATCAGGATATTCTCGTTATCGGCCAAGCCTTCTTCTTCCGCGATGGCGAATTCATAATCGGCTGTTGTTGCTCTGATGACCACTGCTGTACCTTTTGCGATTACATCGCCCTCGTTGTAGGTATGGCTGATTGCCAACTTGTCGCCATTGAGTTTATAGGTGGTGGCTGTAACATTGGCGGGAACCTTCAGCGCACAGCCACTATAATAAAGCGTGGCATAGCCTGTGGCACCGATGGTAGCGGTAACGGCTGTTGGAGCTGTGTAAGAGATGATTTTATTGCGTGCCCCCATCTCCGGCGTGGTACCGTATTTAATGAGTTTTCCATAAACAACAACCGTTGCTCCCTGCATGATTTTGCCTTGAGTCTCCTCAGTGAACTTCGCACCGTCAATATCGTATCCGCGGAATATCATGAATTCTCCATCCGTCTTACCGTCAGCAGATATATAATAGGTGGCATTGCCGTATTTTGTGCTTACTTCCTTAACTTGGGAAATAACACCTTTCACATAATATTCTTGGTTCAGCAACGTGCCGTCGTTAATTCCTGCCACGGCTTCTGCGGGAGAGTAAGGATTGTTGAGCGAGCCTTTGGCATTCGGGTCGGTAACGATGATTTTGTAGCTTGCCGTTGAACCGGAATAACTGTCATTGCCTTCGTATGTAGCCGTTATCTTGGCAGTACCCACTTTGCCTGCCGTCAAGACTTCGCCTGTGTTTCCATCAACGATGGCAACGTTTTCATTGTCGCTGGAATAAGTAATGACAGCCCCTTCTACTGACGGAGAAAGCGTTGCCAAATTTGTAAAAGTCTGCTCTCCATCGGCAACCGTAAACGCATAATCCTCAGGGTGAGCGAAAGTCAGTGTGGTAGCTGTTTTGGGCGTCCCGGAAGCATCTGATACCACGACATCGTCCAAGAAGAAGCGAGTTTTTGCCTTCGGCGATTCGAAAGTGATTTTAATGGGAGCTGTGGCATTGGTAATGTTTACGGTATATTCCGTAAACGCCTCATTTACCATTGTAACTTCAGCTTTATCAAGTGTGGCACCCGTGACTGATAATTTCAGTGTGGTAGCGTCACCTTTCCATGCTCCTGCCCTGAAAGTGAGCTTTCCGTTGCCGTTGAGCATTATCTCCGGCGTTACAGCTTTTCCGCCTGCTTTAGCTGTTCCAAACTTCACACACTTGTCGCCTTTGTAGCCTTTCGTAAAACTCCACCCATTGAATGAGCTGATTGGATTATTTGCTACCGAGCGGGACCATCCTCCATCGTTACCGCCCGTACCGGCGACTTCATCGAATGTTTCCTGAAAGACAACGGTTTGCCCGGAAACTGCGCTAAACACTGCCAACAGAAGCAGTGTAGCCATGAAACGTAATGATTTTACCATAACTTACACTTTTAATTAATACTTATAATTCAACTTAATATGATACAAAGATAGTATAAAAAAATGGATTTTCAAAGCGAAATTTACGTCGAAACAGATTAAACACTTTTTTTTCATCGTTTTGTAATGTCATCGAGGCAAATGGTTCACAATGGGAACATCGTGCGATTTTCTTTCTCTTCGTGCAATTCAACTTGCTTTGTGGTGAGTTTTTTTATTTAAAAAGTGTGTATTTTCTGATGGCTTTCATGATTTTGATTTATATTTGCAAATTCATAGAAGGTAAAAAACATGAAAGGACAACAGAAAATGAAAAAAATCAGAGCAGCCGTGGTGGGCTACGGCAACATCGGACACTATGCCGTGGAGGCATTGGAAGCGGCAAAAGATTTTGAAATAGCAGGCGTCGTGCGCCGACAAGGGGACAAAAACAAACCGTTGGAACTGACACCCTACGAAGTGGTGGACGACATTGGGAAACTGAAAAATGTGGATGTGGCTATTCTCGCCGCTCCAACACGCAGCTGTCCGGACTATTCGGAAAAGATAGTGGCAGCGGGCATCAATACCGTTGATTCGTTCGACATACACACAAGCATCCTCGATTATCGCACAAGGCAAACTGCCAACTGTCTGAAAGCAGGCAAAGTGAGTATCATCGCAGCGGGATGGGACCCGGGTTCCGACTCGGTGGTGCGCGTGTTGATGGAAAGTCTGGCACCAAAAGGACTCTCCTACACCAACTTCGGACCGGGCATGTCGATGGGACACTCGGTCTGCGTGCGAGGCAAGAAAGGGGTGAAGAACGCACTTTCGGTAACCATCCCTCTGGGAGAGAGCATTCATCGTCGCATGGTCTATGTGGAATTGGAAGAGGACGCGAATTTGGAAGACGTTACGGCGGAGATAAAAGCCGACCCTTACTTTGCCAATGATGAAACACATGTGTTTGCCGTGGCAAGCGTTGATGATGTGCGCGACATGGGGCACGGCGTGAACTTGGTACGGAAGGGCGTGAGCGGAAAGACCCCCAATCAGCGTTTCGAGTTCAACATGAGCATCAACAACCCCGCACTGACCGCACAAGTGCTGGTGAATTGCGCCCGCGCCTCCATGCGTTTGTCGCCGGGTTGCTATACCATGCCCGAAATTCCGGTAATCGACTATCTGCCGGCTTCGCGAGAAGAGGTGATTAGCCATCTCGTGTAAGCAATGATAAAACAAACCAACTCGCCCGCTTTTCAGATGCGTCAGCCATCAAAAAGCGGGCGAGCAGGTTTTATGAGGCATGTAACGCACAGCTTGTCATTCAGGTGATGGCAAACAGACGCTTAACAGGGAACATTCGCTCCAATCATCACCACGAAATTACATTACAAAAACTGCGTTCGGGAAACGTATCATAACCTACTGATAATCAGAATGATAAAAGTTGTAATTTAAAAGCTCACCTTTTGCACTCCAATTCATGACCTTTTGCATTGCAAAAGCTTACCTTTTGAAAAGTAAAAGCTTAGCTTTTGATAGATGAATGAAGAAATTTTAGGACATTATTGAACTTTTCCCATATCCCCGGGAAGGATTTTCGCGTTTTCAATGATTTGACCAAATAAAGAATATGCTTCTCTTTTGTCTTGCTTGAACAGAGAGGTGTTGATCAGAAATTTCTTGAAACAGGGCAGAATGTCTTGCTGATGTAAACACCGTTAAACATACCAATGCTCGCGAAATAGGAGCAAAATGGTTTTGTCTGCAAGCCATTTATGGCGGAAGAATGACCATATGTTCAATATCATTAACCGTATAACTATCTTCGATTTGACAAACTTCTACTTTGAGGATAGAAAAGACAATAGCGATAACCTGGTTTGGGCGTTCCAAAGAGAAATGCCTATAACTACCTATTTGCCGGCCACAGAAGATTTGCAGACTATGAATTGGAATTCAATGCCAAAACTGCAAGAAACAGATTATTAAACTTAGGCAGGTAAAACATGAGGCGAGATTACCATACGTACCACTTGAAGCAAACAGGAATGCCCCATTACCGTACAGAGGACTTTCGGTAGATGATGTCGGTGTTCCTTTGCTTTAACGCATTGTCTGCTTTATCAATATCAAAGGTGTCGGTAAGTTCCGTGGTTTCTCCATCGAAGATACTTCTTCCGTGAATGGTAATGGTGCTATCGTTCGTTTTTTTCCACTTATCGTATGGAAGTGTGGGCATATTGATGGAGGCTGCCGTTCCGTCTGCTTTCAGTTCTATTCCCAATTCAGTGGAATCAATGGGACCGGTGGTTGTCCATTTACCTATAAGACTGAGAGTATCGGGTGAGGTTTCCTCCGTTTTTCCTTTGGTGTTTCCGTTGTTGCAAGACGCAAAAGCGAACAAGGCGGACAGCACCATACAAGCAGATAATATTTTCTTCATCATTGTGTTGTTTATTATAATTGAGACAAAAAGAGCCTAAAGACCAATTATGCAGAATCAAAGAGTAGTCCGTGGAGACTCCCATCGAGAACCTTTTTCGACTCCACGGACGTTGTTTGGCAATGCGGTTGCTTTACTCCTTATTTTCCTCTGCTGCCTTGAAATATTCCAAATCGGAAGCGTTGAACGCTTGAATGTAAGCAGCGCAACCCGTAACCTCCTCTTCCGCCATGCGAACGAACACGTTGGCAGACTTGGCGAAGAGCTCCGGAGCCTTACTTGCGTCCTCAATGAGAAGCAATGCCTGCACTATGCTCGCCGTCATGTTGTAAAGTCGGCGAGCCAAAAAGTCTTGTTCGTCCTGATTTTCGTCGGCTTTCACCTTTTCCAGTGCCTCTTCATAGAGCGTAACGAGTTTAGCAACGCGAGCTTTTAAGGATTCCATTTCTGATGAAACCTCATTGGTCAGCATCTCTTTCATGATGGAAAGATACGTTCCGTTGGTGATGTAACGCACCGCAGCCACCACTTGCAACTGTGTAGTTCCCTCATAGATGGAGAAGATGCGGGCATCGCGGAACAATCTCTGACTCTTGTATTCCATGATAAAGCCCGAGCCGCCATGAATTGATATGGCATCGTAGGCATTTTGGTTGGCATATTCCGAGTTGATTCCTTTCGATAGCGGAGTGAAAGCGTCAGCCAAGCGATTGTATTGTTTGGCTTCTTTCCTTTCTTCCGGTGAGAGTTTGCGATCGCGAGCAATATCATCCAGTGCTTTATATATATCCACATAACGTGCCGTCTGATAGAGCAGCGAGCGTCCTGCGTCAAGTTTGGCTTTCATTCTCGACAGCATATCGTAAACGGCAGGGAAAGTTATGATTTTTTTTCCGAACTGTATGCGTTCCCTGGCATAGTTCAATCCTTCCGTGTAAGCCTCTCTCGCCACGCCGACACTCTGCGCGGCAATTCCCAAACGCGCTCCGTTCATGAGTGCCATCACATATTTAATGAGTCCCATGCGAGTGTTTCCGCATAGTTCCGCTTTTGCGTTTTTATACACCAGTTCACAAGTGGGCGAGCCATGTATTCCCAATTTGTTTTCAATATGTCTGACATCCACTCCCCCATTCTTCTTATCGTAGATGAACATCGACAGCCCTCGTCCGTCATGTGTCCCCTCTTCCGAGCGTGCCAATACGAGGTGGATGTCCGAGTCGCCATTGGTTATAAATCGTTTCACCCCATTAAGTCGCCAGCAGTTCTCCTTCTCGTCGAAAGTGGCTTTGAGCATGACGCGTTGCAGGTCGGATCCGGCATCCGGTTCCGTGAGGTCCATCGACATGGTTTCTCCATTGCAGATGCGTGGGATGTATTTCTCTCGTTGTTCCTCATTACCAAATTCGTAGAGAGTGTCGATACATGATTGTAGCGACCAAATGTTTTGGAAGCCCGCATCGGCAGCAGATATCATTTCGGAAAGCATGGAAAAGACCACATTGGGCAAGTTCAGTCCGCCGAAACGTCGTGGCATGCTGACGCCCCACAGACCGGCTTGTCGCGTAGCCTTCAGGTTTTCGTAAGTCTTACTTGCATAATGCATTCTGTTGTCCACAAGGTGCGGACCTTCTTTGTCCACCTCCTCCGAGTTGGGTTCTATGATATTCGCCGCGATGTCTCCGGCAATGTCCAAAATTCGCTTATAATTCTCAATGGCATCCTCGTAGTTCACGGGGGCGTCCTCATAGTTTTTCTTGTCGGCGAAGTCGCGTTCTTTCAATTCAACGATTCGCTTCATCAACGGATGATTCAAGTGAAACTCTATCTCCGGTTGGTCTGTATAATAATTAGCCATAGTGTGTGTTGCCTTTATTATTTACTGTTTTTCTTGTAATACTTTATCAGCTTCGGTACCACTTCCTCCACTTTGCCATTGATGACATAATCAGCGATTTTGTTTATGGGTGCGTCCGGGTCGCTGTTAATGGAGATGATGATGCCCGAATCCTGCATTCCCGCGATGTGTTGGATTTGTCCCGATATGCCACAGGCGATGTAAACCTTCGGATGCACCGTTACTCCCGTCTGCCCCACTTGTCGGTTGTCCGGGATGAGTCCGGCATCCACTGCCGCGCGCGAAGCTCCCACCTCCGCATGCAGTTCTTTTGCCAGTTGGAAGAGCAGTTCAAAGTTTTCTTTCGATCCCACTCCGTAACCTCCTGCCACGACTATCGGAGCACCTTTGAGATTGTTTCCCGCCGCTTCCACGTGTCGTTCGATTACCTTCACCGCGTAAGCCGCTTCCGAAACATATTCAGCCACTTTCGGATAGACAACCTCGTTCTTTGCCTTTCCTTCGTAAACAGCTTTTTGCATCACCCCCGATCGCACCGTTGCCATCTGCGGACGATGGTCGGGATTTACGATTGTGGCAACGATATTACCGCCGAATGCCGGTCGAATTTGATAAAGGATGTTGTCATAGTGCTTTCCCGTCTTCTTATCGTCGTATTCTCCGATTTCGAGTTGTGTGCAGTCAGCAGTCAATCCCGAAGTCAGCGATGACGACACGCGTGGTCCGAGGTCGCGTCCGATGACCGTTGCGCCCATCAAGGCTATTTGCGGTTGCTCCTCTTGGAACAGTTTCACGAGGATATCGGTATGTGGAGCGGAAGTGTAAGGGAAGAGACCCTCACCATCGAACACGAAAAGTTTATCCACTCCGTAAGGTAAGATTTGTTCTTCCACCTTTCCCTTTATGGCGGAGCCTGCCACAACGGCATGAAGTTCCACTCCTAATTGATTGGCGAGCTTACGTCCTTTGGTAAGCAACTCTTGTGAAACCTCCTGAACGGTAGTTTCTTCTATTTCGCAATATACAAATACGTTATTCATCTTATCCGATTATCTTCTCATCCAACAATTCCTTTATCAATCCCTCGATGTCCTCGTCCGCGGCGGTGAGTGTTTTACTTTCCTTGGCTTGGAAAGCAATGTTTTGCACTGCTTTCACCTTTGTCGGCGAGCCGGAAAGCCCACATTGTGCCTCATCTCCATCCACATCTGCCACCGACCACTGTTTTAATGTCAGGTAGGGACGTTCCTCATAAAGTTCGCTCCACGCCTCATTCCCTTTACGTTCCATCGGGCAGGTGGCATACTTGTATTTCATCACGAGTTTGGCATTGCAGGGGCGTGCCGGTGCTGCCGTTCCATTCACCGTAATCAGCACGGGCAGCGGAGCCTCAACGGTTTCCACACCTCCATCTATGCAGCGACGGATGGTAGCCTTTCCATCTTCCATCTTAATAATCTCTTCCGCATAAGTTACTTGGTTAAGTCCCAGCTTTTGCGCCACCTGTGGTCCCACCTGTGCCGTGTCGCCATCGATGGCCTGTCGCCCACCTATGATAATATCCACATTGCCAATTTTACGGATGGCGGTTGCCAAAGCGTATGATGTTGCCAGTGTGTCTGCGCCGGCAAACTTGCGATCGGTGAGCAACCATCCGGTATCGGCTCCTCGATACAGTCCCTGCCGAATGATTTCGCCTGCACGCGGAGGTCCCATGGTTAGTACCCCCACCGTGGTTCCGGAGCGTTGTTCTTTCAGTCGGAGAGCCTGCTCAAGCGCATTCAGGTCTTCCGGGTTGAAAATGGCGGGTAATGCGGAGCGATTTACCGTTCCCTCTGCCGTCATGGCATCTTTACCCACGTTTCTTGTGTCAGGTACCTGCTTGGCAAGTACTACAATTTTCAAACTCATAATTATATAATGTGTTGTTTCTGTTTTGTGCTCATCAGAATATTTGAAAGCAAAAGTACGTTTTTTTTGTATAACTGACAAATAAATTACGGAGAATAGTCGCTTAATGCTGTTTTTGCTGGTTCACAATGACATGATTATGGGATAAGAATCGAACCTGACCTCATGTTGCGTGGATAATGAATAGTGGGTTGAAGCAAGGTTTCAATCTTGCCGAAACATAGGTTATCGATAGCTTTAAAGGGAAGTAAATAAACCTTACATTTCAGTTTCCATCCCCATCTCTATAAACGACTGATAATCAACGCCCTGCTTTTTCGTCTCCAAAAGCTGACCTATTGCACGCCAAAAGCTTAGCTTTTACGTTCCAAAAGCTTAGCTTTTGGCGTGCAATAGCTAAGCTTTTGAAACACGGTTGTGAAAAATCCTGACAAGAAGCACTGAACCGATGCCGTTCAAGAAATTTCATGACGTTGAGGAAAGACCTGTTCACGTCAAAAGGAGTTCCACTTTTCTACGCAACCATTGAGCGCGTTTTTGCCCATTTTAACAATTATAAACAGCCTTACTCAACTTTTTTGCGTAAATTTACAGCCTTATTAAGGATTGAAAACTTATGAGCAATAACTTATTAACAGGAAAAAGAGGCATCGTTTTCGGTGCACTCAACGAGAAATCCATCGCGTGGAAAGTAGCGGAACGCGCCGTGGAAGAAGGTGCCACCATCACGCTTTCCAACACACCCGTGGCGGTTAGGATGGGAACGGTGAACGCACTCTCCGAAAAATTGAATTGTGAGGTCATTCCCGCTGATGCCACGAGCGTGGAAGACTTGGAAAACGTTTTCAAACGTTCCATGGAGGTGCTGGGAGGGAAAATTGATTTCGTGTTACACTCCATCGGTATGTCTCCCAACGTGCGCAAACATCGCACTTATGACGACCTTGACTACAACATGCTCTCCACGACGCTCGATGTTTCCGCCGTGTCGTTCCACAAAATGATACAGAGTGCCAAGAAGTTGGATGCCATAAACGAATATGGCTCCATAGTGGCACTGACCTACGTGGCGGCTCAACGCACATTCTTCGGCTACAACGACATGGCCGATGCAAAGGCGTTGCTGGAGAGCATCGCACGTAGCTTCGGTTATATCTACGGTCGCGAGCACCATGTGCGCATCAACACCATCTCGCAGTCGCCCACCATGACCACAGCCGGTCAGGGCGTAAAAGGCATGAACAAGCTCTACGACTTTGCCGACCGCATGTCGCCACTGGGGAATGCCACCGCCGATGAGTGCGCCGACTATTGCATGGTAATGTTCTCCGACTTGACAAAGAAGGTAACGATGCAGAACCTTTATCACGACGGAGGTTTCTCGAATGTAGGCATGAGCCTGCGCGCCATGGCGACTTACGAAAGAGGATTGGACGAATACAAGGACGAGAACGGAAAGATTATCTACGGATAACTCGTCTCTTGTGAGATTGAGGAAAGAGGTGGGAAATCCGTATGGAAATTCTCCCCTCTCTTTTCGCTTATTACATGGGAAATAAAATAAATCTTATCTGATTATGAGGATAATTTGCTATCTTTGCAGAACTACACCTCAATGATTTTTTTCTTTAACGAACGAGAGATAACAGATGATCGACAGACCCACAGTGGACAGAATCATGGACGCGGCAAACATTGTCGATGTGATTTCCGAATTTGTTTCGCTTCGTAAGGCAGGAACAAGCTTCAAGGGCTTGTGCCCCTTTCATGATGACCGAACCCCATCGTTCTCGGTAAGTCCGGTGAAGGGGGTCTATAAATGTTTCGCTTGCGGCGAGGCGGGGAACGTGGTAAACTTCATCATGAAGCATGAACAGATGACTTATCCGGAGGCATTGAAATGGCTGGCAAGGAAATATGGCATTGAAGTGAAAGAACGCGAACTTACCTCTGAGGAGAAACAACTTGAAAACGAGCGCGAGTCAATGTTCCTTGTCAATGAGTGGGCTGCAGACTATTTCCACGAAACACTAAAGAATCATGCGGACGGAAAGGCCATCGGGCTGCGATACTTTCGAGACAGAGGCTTTCGCGATGACATCATTGAGAAGTTTAGATTGGGCTTTTGCCTTTCGGGACGGCAGAGTTTTTCTTCGGCGGCTCTGCAAGCAGGCTACCGGAAAGAATATCTTGTCAAGACGGGATTGTGTTTTGAACGCGACAACGGAGAGATTTTCGACCGCTTCAATGGACGCGTCATCTTCCCATGGATGAGCGTAAGCGGAAAAGTAACCGCTTTTGGCGGACGACTGCTGGACTCAAGGACAAAAGGCGTAACACAGAAATATGTAAACTCGCCCGATAGCGAGATTTATCACAAGGAACGAGAACTCTATGGCATCTTCCAAGCAAAGAAAACCATCGCGAAATTAGACCTTGTATATATGGTGGAAGGATACACCGATGTGGTATCAATGCACCAATGTGGCATTGAAAACGTTGTGGCAAACAGCGGAACCGCGCTCTCTACTTACCAAATAAAACTGCTAAGAAGATTCACCTCCAACATCGTGCTACTCTATGATGGCGATGAGGCAGGACAACACGCTGCACTTCGCGGTACGGACATGCTGCTTTCGGAGGGCATGAACGTGAAAGTGCTCCTGCTTCCCGATGGGAAAGATCCGGACGAGATGGCAAAGAAACTCTCCGCGGAGGAATTTCGTAAATACATTGAGGGAAATCAGACCGACTTTATCGTCTTCAAGATTAACATTCTCCTCAAAGGCGTTACCGATCCCGTAAAGCGTTCCGAAGCTGTAAGCTCCATCGTTCAAAGTATAGCCGTCATAAAAGACCCCATCCTGCGCGATACTTATCTCAGAGAATGCGCGCATCGCACCGGAATGAAGGAACAAACGCTCATCATCCAGATGAATCGCTACATCTATAATAACAAGGAACAGAAGCGAAAAGAAGAACAATGGAAAACGGAGAGGAAAGAAACTCCCAATTTTGCCCTCGAACAGTCAGCACCTACTCCATCGCATCAAATCTCAAAGGTGGAGACTTTGCTTGTTCAGGCAATCGTAAGGGATGGCAATAAAATCATTTTTCGTGATATACAAAACGAGGAAACGGGAGAGACCATCAATCTGAACGTGGCACAATACATCGCTTACGACTTGGGATTGGATAACTTGTCGTTCGACAATCCGCTATCAATGCAAATTCTTCGCGAGGCAGTCGAGCATGGCAACGATTCCGAATTTAAGACAGAGGAATATTTTACGCATCATCCCGATATTCTCATCTCTACCTTAGCAGTGAAATTGAGCGTGGATGAATTTCAACTTTCCGAGAGCATGCAAGTGAAAGAACGAGAAATCGATTTGAAAGATAGGGTCGTTCATCTTGTTTTGGATTTTCGCTTGGATTACGTAAAGAGCCATTTAAAGGATTTACAAGCGAGACTTTCGCAGGAAAAAGACATGAGCAAAATGATGGAACTCATGGCCGAGATAAAACGATTACAGGAGATGCGCAACGTAATGGCAAAAAGGTTGGGAAACGACATAGTAGTATGATAGAAAGAATAAAAGACCTTTTCAGATGCGAAACCCCACTTTCCGGATTATCTCCGGCTGTCAATAAACAGCTGGTAAGCAAAGGCTTGAAAGAACTTGGCTGTGATAATGACTGGGAAAAGCAAGGGAATAACGATGTTATGCATCTTACTTATCAGGGCGAACACTTTGTCATAGTGGCAAAGATGGGCATTAGCAACATACAATTATCGATTTATGGTATGGCTGCCGCCCCGATGCCGGAATTAAACAATGTCAGACAACTATGCAATCAATACAACTCGATATCCAACGGACTGCATTTCACTTACCGGCTCAACGAAAGAATCGATGAAGTGGAAGTGGATTTGCATTACAACTTCTTGTTATTCGCCGGTGCTGAAAGCATGATTTTGGCACGTTCTTTGGACGAACTCTTCAAAGGCAGAAACCATTTCCTCGTAGAACTTGACATATTGATAAACCGTAACAAGGAGTATAAGGGGAAAGACATGGAGTTGATAACCTCACAGATTACTCGCGAGTTCTTCCTGCTGCGCGAACACGAAGCAATGCACGAGAAGCCGATGGAAAAATGGCAACCCAACGAAACAAAGGTGCTAACCTTGAAACAATGGATGGATAAGGCTTACGGCTGCTTTGACTTTGTTCCGACTCATTTATCCATCTTCACCGATAAGATGAACACAATGACTGAAAGAGCGGAAATAGAGAATTTTGAAATCGCTTCCTTGTTGATTGCCAATCAAGCGTTCACAAGAAAGACGGCAACCATGACGCTCTCGTTCGTCAATCCTTTGGAATCGGAACAAAACAGATATATGACCATCTTCGTTGAGCAGGCAGAAAGCACGCAAGACGCATTGTGTTACAGAGTTACTTCCACACTGATGCCATCGCCGCTCGAAAGTAATTTTAATGAAACGACCAACTTCTTGAAGCCAATGACTGTAACGGCAGTGATGGGATTTGATTTAAGAACGGAGAAACAACGAACCGATGAGTTCAATTACATGTGGCAAGATGCCAAAGACAGAACAAAAAAGGAAGATACCGACTCACTGAATGAGGAGCAAAAACTGATTAACGAAATTGCTTCTCCTCATGCCGCGAAGTATGCATACAGAGGGAAACAACTCTATTTGCAAGGAAATTTCTTTGAAGCCATTCTGCATTTGGAAAACGCTTTCTCTCTGCTCAAGGAGGAACGCCACGAATTGACGGTGCGACAATGGGAAAGTTTCTTCGATATCTGTTACATGCTGGGATTCTGTCATAATGAGTTGAAACAGTACCAAAGAGCTTTCTATTATCTTACACTCACTATCTTTCAGAATCGGATTATTCATACGGAGGAATACATCAACTGCATGATAAACTTGCGCGACTTCCGAGCTTTACCTTTCATTGATAATGTCATTCGAGACGTAAGCAAAAATTATGAGAACGCCAACGATAATGAGCCACCCGAAGAACATATACAGACTTTTCTCTCTTTTCTGCACCGGCGGAAGGCATACATCTTGATAGAGCAGGAAAGACATGACGAAGCAGAAAGTCTGCTAAACACCATGCTCCACGACCCTTACAGTTACGATTTCGCATTGAAAGAGCTGGCTTATTTACAGCAAATACGCGCCAAAAAGAAATAGAACAAATGATATACATCCATTGGATAGTCCTAGTTGCCTACACGATTGTGGCTTTAGTCGCGCTGGTTACCGTCCTGATGGAACACCGTCAGCCGGCAAAGACTATGGCGTGGGCATTGATACTTGTGTTCATGCCATTGGCGGGCATAGTTCTTTACTTCTTCTTCGGGCAACGAACACGCAAGGAAAAGCATATTTGGCAGAACAGTCTCGATCAACTCACGAAACGTTCCATGCTCGAATTCGTGGAGCAGAGAAACCTTCGACTACCCAATCGGCACCGGGAATTGATAGGACTCTTCGTAAACCAAAACTGGGCATTGCCGTTCAAGAACAATGAAACTGAGATTTACGAATCCGGTTATGAGTTTTTCCCGGCTCTTCTCCAAGCCATCGCGAAAGCAAAGCATCACATCCACATCATTACATACATCATGACGGACGATGCCACGGGGCATCTTGTGGCTGATGCGCTGATAGCTCGTGCCCGAGAGGGGGTGGAAGTACGCTTTCTCTACGATGATGTCGGCTCTTGGAAAACGAAGGATAGTTTCTTCGAGCGGATGAGAGAGGAAGGAATCGAGGTACATCCGTTCATGCCCGTTCGTTTTCCGCTCTTCACAAGGAAAGTGAATTATCGCAATCACCGCAAGATATGCGTAATTGATGGAACGGTGGGGTTTATCGGTGGGATGAATATTGCCGACCGCTACATACAAGGAAGCGGCAAACAACCATGGCGCGACACGCATGTAAAGATTTCTGGAGCAGTGGTATATGGCTTGCAGCGTGCATTTCTCATCGACTGGTTCTATGTGGACCGAACCCTTATTACGGATAGGAAATACTATCCCAACACACGTGTTGAGCCGAACGACTGCTTGGCACAAATAGTAACGAGCAGTCCCACCAGCCAATGGCCGGAGATAGAGCAAGGATATGTGAAAATTCTCTTGAACGCGAGGACTTACGTCTATATGGAAACGCCTTATTTCCTACCCACCGAGCCAATCCTCTTTGCCATGAGAACCGCTGCTGTATCGGGAATTGACGTGCGCTTGATGATTCCTTTGAAAACCGACACGAAGATTGTGGAATGGGCTTCCCGGACTTACGTCATGGAGGCGGTGAGAGCCGGAGTGAGAGTAATGCTCTATAAGACCGGATTTAATCATTCCAAGCTACTCGTCAGCGACGACAGCCTGTGTTCCATCGGCTCCAGTAATGTTGATTTTCGGAGTTTTGAAAATAATTTCGAGGCAAATGTTTTCTTCTACGATGAACGAATGGCACTGAAAGTGAAACAATTGTTTTATAAGGATGAAGCCCATAGTGTTCCTTTAGAGGAGCTAAAGGACATCACACATCGTTCTTTCCTGCAACGCTTGTGGGAGTCTTTAGTGCGTTTGCTAAGTCCGCTGCTATAGTTTCATCTTCCGAAACAACGTAAAGTTCACGCTTCCGTAACTCCTGTGTTCAAAAAAATGAGGATGTTCCGCAAAATCGTATTGTTTCCCATGTTCAAAAACAAAGATGCCGTCCTCGTTCAGCAGCTCGTTTTGAAAGACAATGTCGGGGATGGTAGGAAGTTCGGGAAGCGCGTAAGGAGGATCTGCGAAAATAAAGTCGAACTGTTGGCGACAACTCTTGAGAAACCTGAACACATCTCCACGGATAAGAATGTCGTTCCGTGCGTCAATCTTTCCCATACATTCCGATATGAAGCGTGCGTGGTCGCGATCTTTCTCCACGCTTACCACCTCTCTGCATCCCCGCGAGAGCAATTCGAGGGAGATGCTGCCCGTACCCGCGAACAAATCGAGTGCCGTGGCGTCTTCCCAGCTTACGTATTGGTTCAAGACGTTGAAGATGTTTTCTTTCGCAAAGTCGGTGGTGGGTCTGGCTTTGAACGTGTGAGGAATGTCGAAACGTCTGCCTTTATATTTTCCCGTGATGATTCGCATGGTGTGTGGTGAGGTTTTTTGCGTTCCCTTCGCTAAGTCTCGATTTGCTTGGAACGCACAATTGTTCTGATGTTCTACTCCAAGTACAAGGCTTTTAAATCGTAAGGAATGTCTTTGCGCTTTGATATGGAAGCGTTGGCGAAGTCGGTCTCATCGTCGATGACATAGCAACGCTGCAGGAACTTGCGCAACTCCTCATCCAATTGTTCGCGATTTGGAATGTTTCCCAAAAGCAGCAGCTCATCGCAAGCGGTGTTCATGCCCAATTCCTTCCAAACATAAAGAATGTAATACAGGATATTGTTCAATCGCGTTGCTTCATAAACGTTGCTGAACCGGAAACGATTTTGCTGAAAGCAGAAGACTTCCAGTTGTTTGTCATGAAAATAAACAAACAATTTTCTGCGTGTTCCCACGAAAGCTCGATGGTAGAGACGCGACCAAACCGGTTGCATGAGCGGACGTATTCCCACTTCTTCAAAATTGTCTTCTGCCACCAATCTCAGGTCTTTGTTTACGCTGAACACCGCCATGGCGTTAAGGTCGGGCAGCATGGTTTTCACCACATCGCTGCTGCGACTTAGCCGAAACGTGTGTTTGTAGAGAGTTTCCGCGCCTTGCTCCCGAAACTCATCGACAGGTACTAACATTACGCTACTGTCAATGAGCAACAACGCCCGCTTACACTTGCTTCTTAACAAGGTGGAATGTCGGAAAGCCTCCCGCAGATTGGCAGCGATGGCGATGCCTTCGTTCAGATCGTATTTCTCATAGACCATCTTCTCTTTCGTTTGAGGATCGGCAATCGAAAACGACAGATGATGCGCTGCTACACGGATGACAACTTGCGATGTTTTGTCCGGTTTGCTGTTAGTCTTCTCCATAGTTGTACAATGTGATGCAAACTTACGTATTTTTTTTCGATTATGAGCATTCAGCCCCACAAATCTCATTTTTTCTTCATCGCGGCATACAAGCCGGACGCAAAACACGGCAAGTACGGTAAACCAAAAATCGGGCATTTGGAAACAAGCCGAAAGCGATAAGATTTCCATAAGATAGCAATTGATTTGCAAAATGTCTTATACGGATTTAGCTTGTCACAATTCTGACTATAAAAAAAGTAAGAAATTATGACAAAACGTAAAACCCCGCG
>NZ_SDIK01000066.1 GCF_008016795.1 Prevotella brunnea | reverse complement strand
GTACTTTTGCCCATGTTATCTGAGTTTGGAAACAAAAGCAAAGATAACAAAAAGGGCTGATACCTCGTGAGAAGTGTCAGCCCTAATTCATAAAAAATGTGGGATGTTTAGCGGACAGTAATAAAAAAGAATACAAGGATTTGGTTTATATCTTGTGGCATACGATGTTCCATTTATGGAATGACGGCAAGCAAGATGACCTGAAGTCAGTGGTTGGAAACGAATATGTTTTTAAAGATAAGCCAGAAAAACTTGCGGCATTAAAAGTATTGGAAGACGAAGTTTATAAAATAAATAAGGATTTAGGTAATATATGAAACCAAGAATATTTATCGGTTCGTCAAGCGAAGGTCTTGACGTAGCTAAACGAGTTAAAGACTTTTTTAAGGAGAATTACGATTGTTATCTTTGGACTGACAATATCTTTAAGAACAATGAATCTTTTTTAGAAACATTGGTTAAATCTGCCAGTCTATTTGATTTCGGTTTTATGGTATTTTCTGCTGATGACGAACTTATTGTCAGAGATACACATTTTGAATCAGCCCGTGATAATGTCTTATTTGAATATGGTCTTTTCCTTGGTCGTGTAGGATTGGATCGAGCATTTGTAATAGCTCAACAAGAAGCAAAAATACCTACCGATTTGTTAGGTATAACTAACACACGGTATGAAGTGAAATTTGATGCAGAGGGAAATAAAGTAGCTACAGATTCACTGGAAATAGGTTTGGCTAAATTAAAAAAACAAATTGACGAAAATATTAATCTTGGGCATTTAGGACTCTTGCCATCAACCGTTTTAGCAATTTCTTATTTTGAAGGATTTGTAAAACTTGCAGCAGAATGGCTTACAGAAAACACGCCTGGATTGGAGATTGACGGCATCAAATACGACAAGGGTATCTTAAAAATTGTGATGCCGAACTCTCTTGATGCAGATATTAAAAAGAGTGCGATGTTGTATTACAAGAAATTGGGGTTAAAAGAGACTAAGATTGACACAAAACAAAGAAGTTACCCTATTCATTTTGCGACAAAAGATGGTGACGATTCTTTAGAAATCTATGATATGCCAACTATTTTAACGGGTATAGACAAGGCAATCGACATGTATTTCCGTGTAGGACATATAGGGAAGAAAATCGAACAAGAACTTGCCGAAGAGAATGAGATGAATAATTTTCGAAGAGTTTTGCAACTATTAATCAACGAGGATGCCTTTTGTAGAGAATGTGTAATAATTGAATAAAACTAAAACTCCGATGAAGTTACGGCTTCATCGGAGTTTTAGTTTTCATACATTCGGGATTGTTCCTTTACCGATTACCTCATCATCCTTGCAATGCTCGATAATGCCGGGAGAGAATCCCATGTCCCTGATTGCGATATGCCGGATATATTCCACATATTCCTGATCTTGAAAATTTCTGACCGTGAGGTTTCTGAAAATCATCTTTATGCTTATTCCGTCATTGCTGTGCAAGATGATTTTTTCGTTCTGTCTGATTGTTTCCATGATTAAAATTTGTTTTTGTGAATACGATCGTAGATTGGCACAAAGGTTTCTTTGCTACTTTCTTTTCCGCTTGCCCTGCTCATGAAAGAAAGTAGGCGGCTTACGCCGCCCACATATCAAAAGTGCGTATAGAGTCCCGTCACTTGCGTAAAGACCTCTTCCAACATATCGAAGAAGATGCCTTCATGTACTTCTACGTCCATTGCCTTGCTCTCGAAGGTCTTCTTGCTGAACGTCTTGCGGAAAAAACGCATGTTGTAGAGGTCAGTCCCTGCATCATAGATGATGTCAAGGCGGTTGGCACTGGTCTTGTTCCTCGCAAGGCTCATGCGCAGTCCGTTGCCCATATCCACAAAATCCCTGCTGCCTGTCATGACGGCAAAACGCTTGCCGCCTATCTGCTCCAATATAGTCCGTGCTATCGTATTCATTGCCTTTTGGTTTTAGGTTTAGGCGGTGCGGACACCGCCTAAACGCAAGTGAATTTCTCAATACTCTAATTTCTCAGTGATAGATGTGTACTTCTCCAACCACTCTTTCAGACATTCCATGTTGTACTCGCTCGTGATGACTGCCGTATGGCGGTCAATGGCGGTGAAACGGCTGCTCTCGTAGTTGTCTATCCACTCTTTCAAGGTGGACACTCCCCATGCTTCGGCATCGTCAAACATTCCGTCCAATGTTGTGATTGGCTCATTGAACTTGACAATCAGTGTTTGATAGGCTTCGCTCATAGTCTGTCCTCCTTCCTTTTCAGCCACTCGTCACGTTTCTGTCGGCACTCGTCCAACGTGGGCTTTACGCAGGAGAAAAGTTCTCCGTCCGTGTGGCGGTAGTCGAATTGCACGAGGGTACGCTTGCGTCTGCCGATACCCGATTGATATTTCTCGTACTTCTCAGTACCTGCCGCTGTGCAGGTACTGAGTCCGTTGATGGTCATTTGTGTAGTCATAATCGTTTCTATTACGCTGCCTTCATCCGCTGACGGATAAGGTTGATGTTGTTGTTTACAAGATTGATGATGCGGTCGTGATACTCGGTGTTGGCATTGCACACGCCTCGGCTCTGAATCACTTGGAGGGTCTTCAGCGACACCTCTATCGTCTCGATGCGCTTGCCGTCAATGGTGGCGGAGAGTATGAGGGAGTCGGCTCGCTTGTAGTACGTGCCTACGCAGTGGTGCATCGCCTTGCCCTCCAATATCATTTCCTCTACGCTCTCTATTACCTTGACGGAGATGAGTTCATCGGCAAACACAAGTCCGAAGAACATGCCTTTCTCTTTGAGGAACTTCTTCTCGTCCTTGATAGCCTGCTCTCGTTCCTCCGCTGTCCGCTCGCGTTGCAACTGCTCCTGCCTCTTTGCGGCCAACTTGTCGTGGAGGGCTTTGAGGTCGGTCGGGCAGACGTACTTCGGCTGACGGATGTCCTTGCCGAAGTGGCGCAGGAGGTCTATCGTGTCGCACCATAGAGAGCCGTCGGGAATGGTGTAGCCGTTGCGGATGCAGATTTTCACGGATGCCCAATAGTTTTCGATGTTGCAGGAGGAGTTGAGGTAGTGGCGCAGCATGGGGTGTTGCCCTGCCTTTATCAGCGTTTCCGCACGGCTGTCAGACAAGAGTGCAGGAATAAGTTTTGTGGGTACGATGTCGTGGAAGTCGCCACGGAAGCCGTTCCTGCGCAGCTCGTCCACCGCCTTGTATTCGGGGCAGAGGGGCATGTGGGCGATATGCTGGTAGGCAAGGTTGTCACCACGGATTGCCATGGGTGAGGCAAAGGTGAAGGTGTCAATGTATCTGCCCAACGTGCGCTGTATGGCTACGATGGTGCGCTTGCCCTGCTTGTTCCACCAATAGCCGCCTATCTCAAGGGCAGTAGGAGTCGCCTTGCAGCCTTTCTCCATTTCCACGATGAGGAGGTACATGCGTAGCACTTGACACTCTCCGCAGGTGGTGAGTAGGGTGAAATACTGCTTCTGCTGCAACTTGCGCTCCAAGGTGTTCTTCACCTGCAGGCGTGCCTTGCAGTGGGGGCAGATGCAGGTGCGTGCTGTGCCGTCTGTCTGCCATGTGTGTCCGCAGTCCATGCAGGTGGTGCGTCCCTTGGGTAGCCGGTAGGCATAGTGGTCCACACATTCACGGAATGCCCATTTCAGTTGTCGTTTGCTGATGGGGCGCAGGTACCTGCTCTCGGCAAGCACCGCTTTCTCAAACTTGTTTCTCGGTCTCATACTTCAAAATCGAATAAGGAGGGTTCAACTTGGGGTTTCTGTGGCTTGGCTGCCCTTGCTCTCTGTCGGTTCTGCATCTTGCGCAGTTCCTCGTCTTGGTATTGGCGGATGGCTCGCTGACGTGCTTCCGCCTTCTCCTCTGCGGTGAGTTCCACCACGTGGTTCACGGCTATCTGACATTGCAGGGGTTTGCCTACCTCTATCTCGTTCTCGTCATAGTAGTGTACGGCTTGTCCGTAAATCTCTCCGTCCGAAAAGCCGTTGCAGCCGCTCTTCTGCACGTAGTTCAGAATGTAGGTGATGCAGTCGTCGATGTTCTTGGCAGGGTTGTGGTAGTTCTTGGCGAAGAGTTCGTCCTCCGCTGCACGCTGCTCCAAGTACATCTGTATCGTTCTCTTGAAATGGTCTGTTCCTTTCATGTCGCTTGCTGTTTTATAGGTTATCGTTCTTGTAAAGTATCTCGCAGTCCTCCACCTCGGTGGGCAGTCCAAAGAGGGGGTAGTGGCTGAAGTAGGGGTGCGTGCTGCCGTCCTCGTCCATGAGGGGCGAAACGATTTCCACCTGCCATTGGCTGACCCACTCGTCCACCATTCGGATTTCATCATCTGTCAGTGCCGTTGCATCGCCATTGATGAGGTAGCACAAACTCCATGTGGGTATCTTCTCTGTCGTTCTGTTCATATCGCTGTCAGTTTATAGGGGTTATAACATTCGCTTGATAATCTCTCTGTGGTACTGCGGATTGACCTCGTTGAAAAGGAACTCCACGAAGTCCTGCCGTGCCTCCTTGTTCAGTTCGTGGTACAACTCGCTAAACGTGCTGTGGTTGCCGTTGATGTAGGTTTCCACCATATACTCGAAGATGTTGTCCACCTCGTAGTACCTGCACTGCTGCGCTGCCGTCTTGCATGTTCTCTTTGCCATTGCCGTAGGGTGTTAAAGGGTGAGTAACCAAAGGAGAAGCCCGAAGAAGGTGATGAGGGAGAGCATGAGCACTATCACGCTTATCACCACTCGGAACACTCCGTTCACAATCTCTCTGATGACGCTCCAAAGGATGCCGATGATCCAAAGGAACGTCTGCACGATGAGGGTGCATATCGCCACCGCCATATAATGTGCCGTCTGTCTGATGTCCATTGCTGCTGTCATTGTCTGTTCTGTTTTTAATTCTTATATGCGGATCCAAGAGCTGAGGGAGTTGAGTTTCAAAACTTCTTATCTGCCTCTCGGTTATCCGACATTTTTTTATGCGTCTTCCTGTCGCATCGGTCGTTTTCGTTTCGGTTGCCCCATCAAGGTAGGGATTCGGAAATGCAAGGTTTTTCGGGAAAAATACTACCCGTAGGGCTGGAGATTTTTCTCGCAAAACAGGAGGCTTGACCTTGCTTTTCCGACAAATCCCGGAGTTACCTTTGCGGCCGAACGAGAATGACCACCTGATGCGCCGTCTGGAAGTCGCAAAATGGAGGTAAGCGTAACAAGAGGCAGATTGAATGGAACATCTCCAAAATGCGAAACTGCATGAAAACATAAACAGCGTAACCTTTGGAGACTCGCTTGAAAGCGTGAACAAGCCGAAGCCCACAAAAGAAGTGTGTCCGTATATGCCTATCCGACTTGTTCGGACAGACACATACGGACATTCTTCTCAGGCTTCGGCGGTACGGACAACCTTTTGTGGCTCACCCGTGAGCGGCAAGTGGTTGGCTGTACCTATTACAATTCCGCTTTCAACAAGAAACAAAAGGCGCAAGTGGTAAAGGCGGTTGTGCCGTAAGAAAGATAATCCGCACATCCATCGTCAAACCCTCGGTTTGATGCGGATATGCGGACTTTCTTTCAGCCATGCCGCCAGTGCCGATGACCGACCCTTACCATGTAAGGGTGAATCATCAGCACGGTTTCACTTGCGCCAAGAGGAACGACAAAAAGAAGAAAACGGCAAGACCCCGTAAAAGTACCTCTCTCGCATAGCCATGAAAGGGTTGTCCGCTTGCCGATTGTCTAAACGAGAGTTTAGGCTTCAAAAGCGGACATTCCTTTCGGATATGCCATAGTAGGAAAGAGGTTGTCTGAACTCGTTTCAGCCAACGCCTTTCCTACAGAAAAACTCACTTTTACGGAAGAACAGTAACAAGCAGGTCAAGAAATCACGCTCAAAACACAGAAACATGAGCAATTCCTTGGAGTACCCGAATAAAAAGTGTACCTTTGCATACAGAGTTGTGAGGCGAAGTAAATCACAGAATATCAGTGCACTTGCACTTTCGCTAAATCGTTACCATAAATCCGCAACTCCTTCATTCTAATCTGATACTCAATCAGATATAAGTTTTTTGATTATCCGGTGCAAAGATAATGGAATTAAGGTAGATATCAAAATTTTCATTTGATTTTAAATTGGGTAAACCACCAAACACTATATTTTATAAAAAAGATTTTTATGGATACACTAAACCTTCCACCTTATCAAATAAAGACACGAGTCAGCCAAGGACATACGCAGATTTTTGATGTTCTCCGCAGACGATATGTTGCATTAACCCCTGAAGAATGGGTAAGGCAGCATTTTATCCATTATCTTATCGAACACAAAAATTATCCCTCTGCCTTACTTGCCAACGAAGTTACTTTGCGAATTGGTGGAAAAAACATTAGGGCAGATAGTATTTTGTACAATCAATTTCTCCAACCTAAAATGATAATAGAATATAAAGCTCCTCATATCCCCATCACACAGAAGACATTTCATCAGATTGCTACCTACAACCTAAAACTACATGTTGATTTCCTTATCGTCTCCAACGGAATAGAAACCTACATCTGCAAAATGGACTATGAACAGCTTTCCTATCAGTTTTTAGAATCCGTTCCGGATTATCAAAATATTTAACAAAAGAATCCTATGTGGTGATGTTAGAATTAGTAAACATTGATATCTTATATTATATAAACGTAAATTGAGAGTTGAAGAATAGAAAGATTCTTATCGTTTTGGGGGAGAATGATAAAAACCATCATTTTTAGGTATTGTGGTACGTTTGGAAAGTAATTACCTTTGCAACCGTAAAATAAACAAAATCTAATTAAAGCGATAGTGAAGATGAAAAAGACAATTATTGTTTATGGTTCTTCCACCGGTATGTGCGAGAACATTGCCAACAAAATCGGCGAGAAGTTGGGAGCGGAGGTGATCAACGTCAGCGATTTTACTGCCGAAACAGTAGCCGATCATGATAATCTCATTCTCGGTACTTCCACATGGGGAGCCGGGGAGTTGCAGGACGATTGGTATGACGGTATAGAAGTGTTAAAAACCGCCGAGCTTGCGGGCAAGACCGTGGCGATTTTCGGTTGTGGAGATAGTGAATCCTATTCAGACACGTTTTGTAGTGGCATGAAAGAAATTTATGATGCGGCAGCCGGCGCGTCCATCCTGCCGGGAGTATCGACAGCCGGCTATACTTTCGATGATAGCGATGCCGTGATTGATGGTCAGTTCGTTGGACTTGCCTTGGACGATGTGAATGAGGACGACAAGACCGATGAACGTATCGATGCTTGGTTGGAAGTGATACGCCCATTGCTGTAAATATAAAAATTACTAACACGGAGATCCACAGGAATGAGTATGCGAGAGATGGCTGCTGACATGAAGGTGCTGATGAATCATATCTACGAGTTTAAGAAAGGTATTCGGCAAATGGTTCTTTACACGTTCAACAAGAAGTATGAGCCTTTTGTAACGGAACGTCTTCAACATCAAAACATCCCTTATATCATTCGTCCTGTAGGAAACGATCGATTAAACTTGTTCTTTGGGCGTAAAGCCTGTCTGGATGCAATCCGGTTGTTCGTCACCAAACCCTTAAATCAACTCTCTCCGGAGGAAGATTTTATATTGGGTGCTATGTTAGGCTATGACATCGGTGTGCAGTGCGAACGTTATTGCGAACGCAAATGCCATTTATGCAAGAAGTCGCAAGCATAGTAAGGTGAACATAAGATACTTTGTAAAACATGATGGCGATCATGTGAATTTATTAAATGAATCTTGTTCGAGAAACAAAATTATTTCATAATGTTTTTGTATGGGAATGAGGGTTGTCGGGAGATAACCCTTTTCTTTTTGTTCTTCCATCTTTTCGTTCCAACAACATATAAAGACATTCGCTATTTTGAGCAAAAGATAAATAAAGGTGAATTGGTGTGAGTTTGTCGGAAAACTTTATTACTTTTGCAATCATATCGAAAAACTGATAATTATCATGATACACCAATCGGATTTCCTTATCATCGGTGGAGGTGTGGCAGGTATGACTTACGCCTTGAAGGTTGCCAACAGTGGCAAGGGAAAAGTGGTTATCGTCTGTAAAACCACATTGGACGAGACCAACACCTCTAAGGCTCAAGGAGGAATAGCCTCCGTTACGAACCTGAAAGTAGATAACTTTGAAAAACATATAGAAGACACCATGGTAGCCGGTGATTACATCTCGGATATCAAAGCCGTTGAGCACGTTGTGCGCAATGCGCCCGCTGCCATTAAGGACTTGGTGGAATGGGGGGTGCAGCTTGATAAGCGCACTGATGGCAATTACGACCTTCATCGGGAAGGCGGACACAGCGAGTTCCGAATACTTCATCATGCCGACGACACGGGATTTGAAATACAACGCGGATTGATGGAGGCGGTTCGTAAGAATAAAAACATCACCGTGTTGGAAAATCATTATGCCGTGGAAATCATTACCCAGCATCATTTGGGCATTGAGGTAACGCGCCGAACGCCCGACATTGAATGTTATGGTGCATATATCTTGAATCCCGCCACGCAGAAAATCGATACTTTCTTGAGTCGCGTAACGCTGATGGCAACGGGAGGCACGGGCGCGGTGTATGCCACAACCTCTAATCCCAACATAGCCACCGGAGACGGCATAGCCATGGTCTATCGCGCCAAAGGAACGGTGGAGGGAATGGAGTTCGTACAGTTTCATCCCACCGTACTCTATAATCCGGTAGAGACACGTCCGGCATTCCTCATCACCGAGGCGATGCGAGGCTATGGTGGTGTGCTGCGACTGCCTAACGGTGAGGAGTTCATGCAGAAATATGATAAACGGCTCTCGTTGGCACCACGCGATATTGTGGCACGTGCCATTGACCGCGAAATGAAAATTCATGGGTTGGATCACGTTTGTTTGGACGTAACCCATAAAGATGCCGAAGAAACCAAACACCATTTTCCGCATATCTACGCCAAGTGCTTGAGCATTGGCATCGACATGACCAAAGATTATATCCCCGTTTGCCCGAGTGCGCATTATATGTGCGGAGGCATTAAGGTGGATTTGCACGGAGAAAGCTCCATCCATCGACTCTATGCGGTTGGAGAATGCTCTTGCACGGGTTTGCATGGCGGAAATCGATTGGCAAGTAATTCGCTGATAGAAGCAGTGGTCTATGCCAAGTCGGCGGCGGAATATTCTCTGCGGCATATCGATGAATACAACTTCAATACGTCCGTTCCGGAGTGGGACGATAATGGCACGATGACCAATGAGGAGCGTGTTCTCATTACGCAGAGTGTGAGAGAGGTAGGAGAGATTATGAGCAATTACGTGGGAATAGTGCGCAGTAACCTGCGACTTAAGCGGGCATGGGACAGGTTAGACCTTTTGTATGAGGAAACCGAACGACTCTTTAAGCAGGTGAAGGCCACCAAGGATATCTGTGAGCTGAGGAATATGATTAACGTAGGCTACCTGATTACCCGACAGGCAATAGAACGAAAGGAAAGTCGCGGTCTGCATTATAACATTGATTATCCTTTTCACGCGGAACAAATAACTGACGTAGAAAAATCATCCATAGGAAACATATCCATCAAAAACAAGAAATGAAATATGATAGAAAAGAAATGGCTTGACAAGGGTTTTGTTGATGAACCCATACCGGAAAATATTGACATAAAAGCTGAAATCCGCCGGATGTGTAAAGAGAAAAATGCCGTAATCATGGCTCATTATTACACGGAAGGAGAGGTGCAGGACTTAGCTGACTTTGTTGGCGACAGTTTGGCTTTGGCGCAAAAGGCTGCAACAACCGATGCGGACATCATCGTGATGTGCGGAGTGCACTTCATGGGTGAAACCAATAAAATATTGTGTCCTGATAAGACAGTGCTCGTTCCCGACCTGAATGCTTCATGTTCATTGGCAGAAAGTTGTCCGGCTAAAGAGTTTGAACATTTCGTAAAGGAACATCCGAACCACACCGTTATCAGTTACGTGAATACAACTGCCGCCATTAAGGCACTGACCGATGTGGTTGTAACCAGCGGAAACGCGCGTGAGATTGTGGAGTCGTTCCCCAAGGACACTCCGATTATCTTTGGTCCCGACAAGAACCTTGGCGGTTATATCAACAGTCTGACGGGACGTGATATGCTGTTATGGAACGGCGCATGTCATGTGCACGAGAAATTCTCGGTGGAAAAAATCGCGAAGCTGAAGAGCGAGCATCCCCATGCCAAGATATTGGTTCATCCGGAATGCAAAGGTCCTTTGGCAAAGATGGCAGACAAGGTGGGAAGTACGGCGGCTCTTCTGAAATTCAGTATCAACGATCCGGCGACAGAGTTTATCGTGGCAACCGAGAGCGGCATACTGCACGAGATGCAGAAGTCGGCTCCTCACAAAACATTCATTCCTGCTCCACCTGACGACAGCACCTGTGCTTGTAATGAGTGTAACTTTATGAAACTCATTACATTGCATAAATTGTATAACTGCCTGAAATATGAATGGCCAACGATTGAGGTTGATTCGGAAATAGCAGAGAAAGCTATAAGACCCATCAATAAAATGCTTGAAATCTCTAAACAATTAGGACTGTAATCATGTTATCGATAGAAAAACTGAACGACAAACTCATCGACCTCGCTTTCAGTGAGGATATTGGCGATGGCGACCACACCACGTTGTGTTGTATTCCTGCCGATGCCGTGGGCGAAAGCAAACTGCTCATTAAGCAAGAAGGCATCTTTGCCGGAGTGGAAATAGCGAAAAAAGTATTTCACCGGTTTGATCCCACCCTGAAAGTAACAACTCATATTGAGGACGGCGCGTGCGTAAAGCCGGGCGATATCGTCATGAGCGTGAAAGGACGCGAGCAAAGTCTGTTGCAAACCGAGCGACTGATGCTGAATATCTTGCAGCGCATGAGCGGAATAGCCACCATGACGCACAAGTACCAGCAGGCACTTATCGATGCCGGTACCAAAACCCGGGTGTTGGATACTCGAAAGACCACGCCCGGAATGCGCATGTTGGAAAAAGAAGCAGTGAAGATAGGAGGTGGCATGAACCATCGCATAGGGTTATTCGACATGATTCTTCTCAAGGACAATCATATCGACTTTTGTGGTGGTGTGCATAATGCCATATCACGCGCAAAACAATATTGTAAGGAGAAAGGGAAGGAACTAAAGATAGAATGCGAGGTGCGCAACTTCAAAGAACTGAACGAGGCTTTGAAGGAAGGATGCGACCGCATCATGTTCGACAACTTCTCGCCTGAGGACACTCGCAAGGCGGTGGAAATCGTTGCCGGACGTTGCGAAACGGAGTCGAGCGGTGGAATAACCTTCGAAACGATGATACCTTATGCGAAAGCAGGGGTGGACTTTATCTCCTTCGGTGCACTAACCCATAGCGTGAAAGGATTGGACATGAGCTTTAAGGCTGCCGGAAGCGATAAGCTGCTGATAAAATAATGAATGTAAATCCTTCCCGGCTATATGGGAAAAGTTCAATAATGTCCTAATTATTCTTCATTCATTTATCCAAAGCTTAGCTTTCACTTTCCAAAAGCTTAGCTTTTGCAATGCAAAAGGTCATGAATTGGAGTGCAAAAGCTAAGCTTTTAAATCGCAATTGATAGAACCTTGATTATCAACAGATTACAAAGTATGTCCCCAATACGGTTTTTGTAATATAATTTCGTGGTATTGGTCGGGGCGAATGTTCGCTGTCAAACGTCTGTTTACCATCATTCAGGACACCATTGGGAAAAGATAAAGGATTTCTCACTGCCATATAACACCGAGAAATCCCAATGACCGATTTGGGTTTGTTAAATTTCGATAGTGCCTATTTGTATTCTCTATTTTACGTATGAAACAATCATCCGTATTGCAAAGAAAGAGGTTGGTGCAGGAAGCTACCAACCTCGAGAAAGAATTTGGAAATTGCCAAATTCATGAAAAACACGTAACAAATATACATTGTTATTATCATATCACCAAACTTTTCGTAAGATAAAAACTAATTTTAACATTTATCATGTACTTAATGGCGTAAAAACTATAGTAAGATGCAATTTTTCATGAATTATTTTTATAATCTTATTGTGTTTTTCAAACATTATGCTTATCTTTGTGATGATATATTACAAGAATTTATTTATTAATTAAAACAAGTTAGGTATGAATAAACTTTTACGTTACGCATTTCTCGCTGCTTTTGCAGTAGTTGGTTCATTTGCATTTGCACAGACAGGGGAAGTTACTTTTAACTTTGTTCCGGCTGATAACTACAAATTATTTGACTTAGCCGGACAATCTACGGGAACCAGTCATGATGGTGATATCATTGAAACAAAAAGTGCGACGATTGATGGTGTAACCATCACCGTTACTCCAAGTGGAGCAAAGACTGCCAATCGATTTTGGAAATCCTCGATAAGGCTTTATGGTGGCAGCTTGACGCTGAAGGCAGAAGGCAAAAAGATAGTAAATGCTCTCTATGCCATTAATTACTCTAATTGGAATAAGGGAAACACTTTTAGCCCGGAGGGCACGGTAACTGATAAGCAGAAGGGTACTTATAACTTTAAGAATTGGGAAGGAGAAGCGGAAGAAGTAACTCTCAATGTGGCTGCCAATACACAACTTCGTTCAATCGTTGTGACATACAAGGGCATTGATGACGGTATTGAAACTTTGACAGTTGGTGCAAACAACGACAATGCACCGATGTATAATCTTTCAGGGCAACGTGTTAATAAGGATTATAAAGGCGTTGTCATTAGGAACGGAAAGAAATTTGTAAACTCGTAAATCCCACCGGGACATGGTTTTTAACCAATCTGTAAGCAAAAAGCACCTTCTTTGGAGGTGCTTTTTCGTATCTGTATTTTTTGTGTGTCGAATACTATTTCTTTTGCTTGGATAATTGCTCACGCAACTCTGTGGCTTCTTGTTCAAGGCGTTCTACCTTGCTTTGCAATCGGTTCATTTCTTTTTCCTTCATCTCCAATTCCTCGCCTTGATTCCGAATGGTCGTGAGTAATCCGTTGAGTTCTTCATTATCCACTTCTTCCGGGTATAGGCTTTTTACTCGGTTGATGAAGTCGCCAAGAATATTCATATAATTCGTAAAAGCATCGAAAGGACTACTGTAAATACCTCTGTTGATACCCACCAAAGTTGGTTTTGTGGACATTGCCCTGAAGTTATTGCTTGCCTGTAGATAATCCCAATCCTGATTGATACGTGGGTCGTTTACAATCCTTACTCTGTCGGCAATGCTGTAGAGTTTGTTGAAAGCCTCGCGCTGCATGGGATTTCCCAACCACGTGCTTACATCGCGTTCCTCATCCATCCAGCTGAGCGTTTCCGGTACGTCTAATGCGCTGATGCTCTTCATCTTCATGCAGATTTCAGTTGGGGTGGAGAAACCTATGTTTTTCCTTTTTGCGCAGCCTGGAAGTGCTTTGATAAATTCAAGAATATTGCTGGAAAGTGGTTGTTCCATCCCCAATGCGGAGAGGTTCATGAATATACCTACTATCTGCTGATCATCGGGTAATGCTGCAATCCGGTCAATATAGGTATCGGCAAACAGTGGATACCCTTCCCATTCTGAGTTGTTGAATCGGAGCGAGATATCGTCGCTGAACGTTACATCGCGCAGCAATAGTTTGAGCTTTGGAGCCAGTGCGCAATGGTATAGGAAATGTGGACTTTTCCATCCAAGGACGTGCTTTGCGCCCTCTGTCAGCATGGCTTTGAACCCCATTTGCGATGCCAAAAGACCAATTTCATCGCTATAGATAAGCGAAGAATTGCGTAGTACTTTCGGCTTTTGGTTGAAATACTCCTGCATTTTCTTGCTTTGTCGCTCCACTTCCAATTTGAAACTTTCTTCATTTCCAAGAGCGGAAAGACCATGTGAATAAGGCTCTGCGAGGAATTCTACGCACCCGGTTTCTGTCATCTCTTGGAGTTTTTCGAGTACTTGTGGCGCATATTGTTCCAAGCTCTCTATGCCTACCCCTGACAAGGAAAAGGCCACCTTAAAAAACTTTCCATGTTCTTTAATCATTTCATGCAGAGTTTCAAGAGCGGGCATATAGCTTCGTTCCGCTATTTCTGAGATTCCTCGTTCATTTTCATAGTCATCATAATAATAATGATCAGTTCCGATATCAAAAAAACGATAGCGTCGAAGGTGAATGATTTGATGTATTTCGAAGTATAGACAAATTGTTTTCATTGCTCTTTATTTTAGTTTGACGAAATTTCGACTTTCAAATTATTGCCAGCCCAATGTCCGCAGATATAATTTCCTAATCCATGCGCCCACTTTCTCCCATGTGATTTGATCCACTTCCTCTTTTCCTTTCTCAGAGAGGTAGTTGAAGAGACTCTCGTTGTGGCAGATGGAATACATGGCATCTGCCATGGCGTGGACATCCCAATAATCCACCTTGATGCAGTTGTGAAGTATTTCGGCACAACCACTTTGTTTTGAGATGATCGTTGGCGTGCCACACTGCATGGCTTCGAGCGGAGAGATGCCGAAAGGTTCGCTCACCGATGGCATGACGTAAACATCAGAGGCTTTTAAACATTCATATACCTGATTGCCACGCATGAATCCGGGAAAATGTAAACGATCGGCAATGCCACGCTCGGCAGCAAGATAAATCATTTGGTCCATCATGTCGCCGGATCCGGCCATGCAGAAACGGACGTTGCCGGTGCGATGCAAAACCAAATTGGCAGCTTCAACGAAATATTCCGGACCTTTCTGCATGGTCAGTCTGCCAAGGAAGGTTATAACTTTTTCTCTCTCCTTGTGGGATGGACGTGGTATTTCTGCCACTTCTCTCCGTAGGGGATAGACGGCATTGTGCACTGTAAATACTTTCCTTGGATCTTGATGATATTGGTGGATGACAGTTTGACGTGTCAATTCCGATACACACATGATACAATCGGCATTGTCCATACCATCCTTCTCTATCCCATAGACGGTGGGGTTCACCTTGCCGCGTGAGCGATCGAAGTCGGTTGCGTGTACGTGGATACACAATGGCTTTCCGGATATTTTTTTTGCGTGGATTCCCGCGGGGTAAGTCAGCCAGTCGTGTGCGTGAATAATGTCGAAATCAAAGGCTCGTGCCACAACTCCCGAGATAATTGAGTAGTTGTTGATTTCCTCATGGAGATTAGTCGGATAGCCACCGGCAAATTCCAGTGCTCCGAGATCGTTGACATTCATGTAGTTGAAATCGTCATAGATGCTATCCCGCAGCTTATAATAGAGTTCGGGAGGCATGATGTTACCCACACGTTCTCGAACATAATCGTAGGGTAAGTCTCGATAGGCTATTGGTACACAATTCATCGCGACAATGTTGGCATAGTCTCGTTCTTCATCACCAAAGGGATGAGGCAGGCAGAGAATGGTCTCAATGTCACCTTGCGCATGAAGTCCTTGTGAAATTCCGAAGTTAGCGGTAGCAAGCCCTCCATATACATGTGGTGGATATTCCCAACCGAACATTAATACTTTCATGCAGATTTCTCCTACTTTTAATATTTGTACTTCTCAAGAAGCTCCAATGTGCGCAGTACTTCTGCCACATTCACTGCAAACGATACGGCACCACGCCCACGGTAGGGTGGGTTGCCATCGAACAGCTCGGGCAACGTACCCAAACAATGATGGAACACCTCGTCCTCATAACCTACCATTTGTCGTTCCACAAAGCTGAGGCGTGTGCGTTTGTGCAGCTTTAAACAAGCCTCCAGATAAAAACCTCCCAACCACGGCCAAACAGTGCCTTGATGATAAGCGTAATCTCGTTGTGTTTGTGTGCCGGTGTACATGGGATTGTAGCCTACGCTTTTGGGGGAAAGTGTCCGCAATCCTTTTGGCGTAAGCAACTCGCGTGTGCATATGTCCAAGACGCTCTTTTTTTGTTCTCGTTCCAATGGAGAATAGTCCAATGCTACTGCTAAAATCATGTTCGGACGAACACTCCAATCCATCATATTCCCATCTACATAATCATAAAGATAGCCATAGTCATTTAGAAAGATTTGTACGAATGACTGTCCGGACTTCATCGCAAGCTCTTTGTAATGTGTAGCTAATTCCGGATTATTGTTTTCATCCGCCATGGCGGAAAGAAACATCAAGTCGTTATACCATAAAGCGTTAAACTCCACGATATAGCCTGAGCGTGGTGTTACCGGGCGACCCTCTACGGTGGAGTTCATCCATGTTATGGCTTCCGTTTTTCCATCGGCATAAAGCAATCCGTTTTCATCGAGGCGCAAGTTGGGATGTTTCCCCTCTTCTATAAATTTTATAATATCTTTCAAGAGGTTGAAATAGAGTTTCAAGCAGCGTTCTTTCCCAACTTCTTTCGCATATTGTTGTATAGCCCAAATACACCAAAGCGGTACATCGGGCTTTTCAATTTCACTGATGCAGACAGATATGGACTTTCCCTCCATAAACTCTCGTAGGCCGCGTTCTGCCGGCTTCATGACCAATTCAAAATATTTTCTCTCGTCAATGCTCAAGGTCAGCCCCGGAAGAGCGATGAACTGATCGCGTGCTCTGCACTTAAACCATGGGTATCCTGCGAGAATGTAGCGGTCATCGTTCTTTTTCCTGTTATGGAACTGGTGAGCGGCATTTACGAGACAATGAAAGAAATTATCGCGCGGATTGCGCGACTTCACTTCTGTGTCGAAAAGTCTTTTGAGTGTAAGTGGTTTTATCTTTGATGTGGAAGCTGAAAAAACGATGCTTTCTCCCTTTCGGATGCTCATTTCAAAATATCCGGGAATATATAAATCCTCGTTTGACGCATATCCTCTTTCCTCTTCTTTATAATATTTCAATCCGCGATACCAATAGGGATCGAAATGAAAATCGTTCTTTTTGGAAAATTGCAAGTAGAGTGATGGATAACCTGCATACATACAAGTTGCTATGCCATTGTCTATGTTCTGATAGTCGCGATTTGCCACTTCGTTCTCATGGGTGAATTCCCTTACACTTCTGAACGCAAGAAAAGGTCGGAATTGCAGAGTAGTGGGGGAGTGCGAGTCTTCGAGCGTGTAACGTATCAAGATGCGATCCTCATAGTGTTGAAATACTACTTCTTTTTTCAGCAAAACCCCACCTACACGATAGATAGTGGTGGGAACGGTGTCGCAGTTGAATTCCCGGATATATTTGTGTCCCTTGGGACTGAAACCACCACCTTGATATTGGTGTAGCCCGAGGTTGAAAGCTGCTCCATGTTGGATAACAGTTGGGTCGAGTGAGCTGAGCAATACGTGGTTCTCATTGTCAAGTTCCGGAATGGGAACAACAAGCAAGCCATGATACTTACGTGTATTGCAATCAACAATCGTGGAACAGGAATAAGCACCTGAACGGTTGGTTCTCAGTAGTTCGCGAGGAAGAGAGTCCTGCAAATTGGTCATCAGAGGTTTGTTAAATTTAAGGTACCCCATATTACTTTTAAGGTTTAATTATTCTTAGAATGCTAACAGGAGAGTTATGCGAGCTAAAACCAAGATATTAATCATCTACATCAACACTCCAAAGTTACGAAAAATTATCCGAAAATAGTCCACTTGATATTTTTTTAACATGTATGTCATACATATTGCATGAGAAGTATGCTTTAATTCTTTTGGAAACGCAATGTTTTGGCAAAACAAAGCAGACTGATAGGTGATTCCTTATATTTTTTGTGGCGAGAAGAGTTTTTATTGGTTAAGCAATTTCTCTTCCATGCTTTTCGTCTCTGTGCATAGTTTGATAAGTATGAAAGAGAAAGGATGCTTTCCGATATTAATGTTATTTTTATTTTTTTCTATCTCGGTTTAATCCGGTATGATGAAATTCAGCACCTCTTTTTCCACCGTTATTATGAAAGGACCTACAGGAGTATTTGCCATCAGTCTGCCATCGATTCCTACCATCGTGTGTGGCTCAACATGGATTTCCATTTCTTGAGTTCTATAAGGATGTACACTCTTGTAATTTAAGAACTTACCTTTAAGGAAGAGGTAAATCCCCTCAAAGAGTTGAGTCATCTCCGGGTGATAAACCACTGACACGTCAAGCAATCCGTTGTAGGGAACAGCGTTGGGCGTCTGTCCGTAGCCCAAAGCGTTGCCTATACAAACGGTGGTTATTTTTCGCTTAATTGTATCTGTGTTGATTTTTATGTGCATCCGATAGTCCATGCGTTGGAAAATCAGCAATATGAAAGAGAAAATAAACGATAGGCTTCGCGAGCCGAGGATGTGCCGAGTGCGTCGGCGAAGGTTCATGATGGTGGCTATCAGTCCGATATTAATGCAATTAAGAAAATATCGATGGCATCGTTCGCCTTTTCTATTTTTATAGCGGATGTGCCCCAAATCAATCTTTCTAATCCTTCTTTTTTGTAGCCATTCAATGGTTTGATCAATGTCATCCTCACGAAATCCCCAGAAATGAGCAAAGTCGTTCATCACGCCATTGGGAATAAGTCCGAAGACAATGTTCTCACGAATTGTTACATCTTGTTGCATCAAACAATTCACGGCATCGTTCAATGCCGAGTCGCCCCCGAAAATGATAATAGTCTTATAACCATTATTAATGAACATACCGATGAGACGGTCCACGCTCCGGGTGTTTTCGCTTTGCACCATATCGTAATCTATTTCGTGGGCTTTGAGACATCGCTCCACATGTTCCCTGCGTTTGCGATATTCTCCGAAGAATCCGTTTTTGGGACAATAAACGATGCCCCATTTCTTTTCATCTACCATTTTCTTTTATATTTATGGAAGAATGTTGCCAAAGGCACTTCGCTTGTAGGCACAGGCGGTGTATAAGTGTTAATCGTTTAGCAACATCCTTGCGATTTTTATTTTCTCATGCATCGGCAAGAGAGCATCCAGCCAATGAATGGTAAATCCTCGTCGTTCCATTCCCCGAAACCATGTCATTTGTCGTTTGGCAAACTGATGGATGGCTGTTTCCAGCGAAGAGAACATATCGTTGTAACTCATTTCTCCCAAGATATATCGAGTTACGTATTTATATTCTAAACCGTAATAAATCAGATTTTCCGCTGGGATGCCGGAGTTCAATAAGGCGTTGATTTCTTCTATCATGCCATTGTTCAGTCGCTGTTTTAATCTTTCGGTTATCTTTCTTCGTCGCTCGTCGCGGTTGATTTGTAATCCTATGATGGTGCTGTTCACTCCCGGGACTTGTCGATTGGCAACGGGATGTTCCAACATGTAAGTTTCTATTTCTATTGCCCGGATGGCTCTTTTTGTGGTATCAACATCCGTGCGGTTGTGCATGGTGGAGTGGTTCTTGCGTTTTAACTCTCTTAGGATTTGTTCTAATTCTTCCAAGGGCTTTTTGTCAAGTTCCGTTCTCAAGGTGGGGTTTTGAGGAACGGGAGATAAGGCGTACCCTTTTAATATCGCTTCCACATACAAACCTGTTCCACCACAGAGTATCGCTCGGCGATTTTCGTTCATTAGTTTGGTATAGACGTCATGGAAGTCCTGTTGATATTGAAACAGATTATACTTTGTTCCCGGTTCCGCGATATCAATTAGGTGATAAGGAATTTGCTTTCCATCCACAATGTAATCGTTGAGATCCTTCCCTGTTCCGATGTCCATTCTTCTATAGACTTGTCGGCTGTCGGCACTAATAATTTCTGCGTTTGTTTCCGCTGCAAATGCCGCTGCAAATGAGGTCTTACCGCTTGCCGTTGGTCCTATTATGGTTAATATCTTATCCATTTACCGCACAAATATAATAAAAAAAAGCCATTCGGCAAACATCCGAATGACTTTTTAATAAGGTTTTATTCTTAACTTAATCAGCCGTTTACTTTCGCCATGTGCTTGATGAGGTCAATCACTTTGTGAGAGTAACCGATTTCGTTATCGTACCAAGATACCACCTTTACGAATGTGTCGGTGAGTGCAATACCGGCCTTCGCATCGAAGATAGAAGTGCGTGCATCGCCTAAGAAGTCAGATGAAACGACTGCTTCTTCCGTATATCCGAGGATACCTTTCAGTTCACCTTCGGAAGCTGCTTTCATTGCTGCGCAGATTTCCTCGTATTTAGCCGGTTTCTTCAAGTTCACTGTCAAGTCAACAACTGATACGTCCAATGTGGGAACACGCATGGACATACCTGTGAGCTTTCCATTCAGTTCGGGAATCACTTTGCCCACTGCTTTGGCTGCACCTGTGGACGATGGAATGATATTCCCGGAAGCAGCGCGACCGCCACGCCAATCCTTCATGGATGGACCGTCAACGGTCTTTTGTGTTGCGGTGGTTGAGTGTACGGTGGTCATCAAACCATCGGCAATACCGAATTTGTCGTTCAGCACTTTAGCGATGGGAGCAAGACAGTTGGTGGTACAAGAGGCGTTAGAAACGAATTTCGTACCCTTTTCATATTTGTCATGATTTACTCCGCATACGAACATTGGAGTGTCATCTTTTGAGGGAGCTGACATGACAACGTATTTGGCGCCGGCGTCGATGTGAGCTTGTGACTTTTCCTTAGTTAGGAACAGACCGGTTGATTCAACAACGTATTCTGCGCCTATCTCATCCCATTTCAAATCGGCAGGATTGCGTTCTGAGGTTACGCGGATAACGTTACCATTGACAATCAGTTGAGATTTTTCTACATTGGCTTCAATTGTACCATTGAACTGACCGTGCATGGTATCATACTTCAACATATAAGCGAGGTAATCTACTGGGCAGAGGTCGTTAATACCTACTACAACAACGTCTTTTGCGTTTGCTTCTTCAAGGCTTGCGCGGAACACGAAACGACCGATGCGGCCAAATCCGTTAATACCAATTTTAATCATTTGACTTTTTATTATAAAGTGAATAATGTGATAACCAAAATCTTTAAGAAAGAATGAAACTTTTTCATACTTTCATCTGCAAAGATACAAAATTATTCTTATATTTGCAATTGCAAATAGTATTAAACATTATTAAATAGAATAGAGTTTAATATATCCTCCGTTCAGCTCACGGTTGCGAGCAGAGGACAAGATTTTTGGCAATTTATGAACATATAATTTTAAATTTAGTGGTTATGAGTTTTCTTAAAGAATTTAAAGAGTTTGCCATCCGTGGCAATGTAATGGACATGGCAGTCGGTGTAATCATAGGTGGTGCTTTTGGTAAGATAGTTTCTTCCCTTGTGGATGATATTCTCATGCCTCTCATTGGGATAGCCACCGGAGGAGTGGACTTCTCAAGGTTGAGTTGCATGATAGGTGATGCGGAAGTGAAATATGGAATGTTCTTGCAGAATGTTATTGACTTCTTTATCATCGCGCTCTGTATCTTCTCCATGATTAGGGCAATGAACAGTATCGCGAAGAAACAAAAAGAGGAACCGGCAGCTCCGGCAGAGCCCGGAATCGAAGAAAAGCTACTTACCGAAATACGCGATTTGTTGAAAAACAGATAACAGATATTTTCTTTCTATTCAGCCCAAATCGGGTATTGGGATTTCTCAGTGTTGTATGGCAGTGAGAAATCCTTTATCTTTTCCCAATGGGATTCTAAATGGTTTTGTGCCCTCTTTCTCATGCAAGGTTGCATTAAATAATATTACTGTCCGCTAAACATAGAAATCCTCATTCCAACTCATTGAGACACAATAGTTCGGATGA